>CAJABS010000059.1 GCA_903938075.1 uncultured Chloroflexota bacterium
AAGAGGAAGTCGCGCCACGCCGAGTAGGCATCGTGTCGCAGATACGGCAGGAAGACGGCGTACACGTCACAGCGCGGCTCGTACGGTTTGCGTCGCAGTTGGAGACCAGCAGCTTCGGGGAGGCGGTCACCCTTGCGGTGGTTGCACGCCATGCACGCAGTCACCAGGTTCTCCCAGGTCCAGGTATCGCCACCGCGGCTCTTCGGCACGATGTGATCGATCGTCAGAGAGACGCCGGTCCGACCGCAGTACTGGCAGGCGTGACCATCGCGCGCAAAGATCTCTTTGCGGCTCAACTTTGCGCGCGGACGTGGTCGGCGCACGCGGTGGCGGAGACGCACCACCGAGGGTGCGGTCCAGCTGCGCGATGCGCTGCGGATCGGGTCGCCTTCGGCGAGGATCTCGGCCTTGCCGCCCAAGACCAGTCGGAAGGCGCGCGGCAGGGAGGCGACGTTGAGCGGTTCGTAGTCCTGATTCAGAACGAGAACTTCGCTGTTCATATGTGCGCGATCGTAGCAGGGGGGCTGCGCTCGCTGCGCCGCCGTTTAGCCCTGAGGGGCCTGGGGCGGTGTGCGAGAATAGGGGCATGCCAGCACCAAAGCGCGCCAAGACGTCAACCTGGGCCACGAAGAGCGGCCTCGCCCAAATGCTCAAGGGCGGCGTGATCATGGACGTCGTCAATCCGGCAGAGGCGAAGATCGCCGAAGAGGCTGGCGCCGTTGCGGTCATGGCCCTAGAGCGCGTCCCTTCGGACATTCGTCGCGACGGTGGCGTTGCCCGCATGAGCGACCCCGACATGATCAAGGGAATCCAGGCCGCCGTCTCCATCCCAGTGATGGCGAAGGCACGCATTGGACATGAGAGCGAGGCACGCATCCTAGAGGCACTCGACGTCGACTACATCGACGAGTCCGAGGTGCTCACCCCCGCCGATGATCGTTACCACCTCAACAAGCACGACTTCAAGGTGCCGTTCGTCTGCGGCTGCAAGGATCTCGGTGAGGCCCTCCGACGCATCAACGAGGGTGCGGCAATGATGCGCACCAAGGGCGAAGCGGGAACCGGAAACATCGTTGAGGCGGTGCGCCACATTCGAACCGTCTCTGAAGAGATTGCCGCACTCAAGGGGCAGAGCGAGAAGCGTCTGCGCGCCGCCGCCAAAGAGATGCGCGTTCCGTATGAGCTTGTAAAGCTCACCGTGAAGGCGGGTCGACTCCCAGTTGTGAACTTCGTTGCAGGTGGCATCGCCACGCCGGCCGATGCGGCGCTCTCCATGTGGCTCGGCGCCGACGGCGTATTCGTTGGCTCCGGCATCTTCAAGGCGAAGAAGCCAGCCAAGACCGCTGCAGCCATTGTTCAGGCAACGACGCACTGGAAGAACGCCGCCATCCTTGCCGAAGTTTCCGCGGGTCTTGGTGAAGCGATGAAGGGGATTGAGATGCGCACCATCCCCGAGGGTGAACGTCTCTCCAAGCGCGGCTGGTAACACCGTGGCGAAGCGCCATATCGCGCCGATCATCGGCGTACTCGCAGTGCAGGGCGATTTCGCCGAACACATCCGCATGCTCGAATCCCTCGGCGTTGAGGGGCGCGAAGTGCGACTCCCTGCAGATCTCGATGGTGTTTCTGGCCTGGTTCTTCCCGGTGGCGAGAGTACGGCGATGCGCAAGCTGCTGCATCGCTGGGATCTGGTGAAGCCGATCAAAGCGTTGGCGAAGCGCGGCGCGCCAATCTTGGGCACCTGCGCGGGGGCAATTCTGCTCGCGACGAAGATTGCCGATGGTGACGAGCCAGTGCTCTCTCTGCTGGATGTTGAGGTGCGGCGCAATGCGTTTGGCCGTCAACTGGAGTCGTTTGAGACGAGCCTAGTCATGGAGGGTCTCGGCAACGAGGGCCGTTCACGCACCATTCAAGCCGTCTTCATTCGTGCCCCGGAGATCGTGAAGGTTGGCCCGTCGGCGCGCGCCGTCGCGACGCTGGAGGACGGCCGTATCGTGGCGGCACGGCAGGGGCGAATCCTTGGCATCGCCTTCCACCCCGAGATCACCGGTGAGACGGGCGTGCACCGCTGGCTCGTCGCCGAGGCGACCGCCGCCCTCGGCTGAGCGGCAGGCGCGCACGCCGCGCCGACCACGCGAACGCACGCTAGGATTCGCTCATGAGCGTTGCTCGCGACCCCCACGAAGAACCAACTCGCACGGCGATCCAAGACGAGGCAATTGTCGACAATCTCGACCTACTGCTCGCCTGTCTCCCGGGCGAGATCGTTGCTGCCATCCGCGAGCTTGCAACCCGCGAGGAGCTTGCCGCTGGGCGCGATGGACTCCTGGAGATCGTCATGGATCGCGGTCGCCGCCCCGAGGCGCGACTCACTTCGGGCGATGTGACGCTGCTCGACCGCGAGGTCACCGACGAAGACCTCAACTGGGTCATCTCCCGCATCGGCAACTTTGGTGGCGATAATCGCGCCGGCATCGAGCGCACGCTGCACCGCATCTCTGCAATTCGCAATCGATCTGATCGAGTCGTTGGCCTCACCTGCCGCGTTGGCCGTTCGGTCTTCGGCACGATTGAGATCCTGCGCGATCACATTGAAGCGGGCCGCTCGATTCTGATCATGGGCCGCCCAGGCGTTGGTAAGACCACCATGCTGCGCGAGGCTGCGCGTGTTCTCGCCTCGGAGTTCAGCAAGCGTGTCGTGGTAGTGGACACCTCGAACGAGATCGCTGGCGACGGTGATATTCCGCACCCCGCGATCGGCAAGGCTCGTCGCATGCAGGTGAGCGCTCCAGAGCGACAACACCTGGTCATGATCGAGGCGGTCGAGAACCACATGCCCGAGGTGATCGTGATCGACGAGATCGGCACCGAGGCCGAGGCGATCGCCGCACGAACGATTGCTGAGCGCGGTGTACAGCTGATCGGCACCGCGCACGGCAACAGCCTCGATAACCTGATGTTGAACCCAACGCTCACCGACCTGATCGGCGGTATTCAGAGCGTCACCCTCGGTGACGACGAGGCACGCCGACGTCGCACGCAGAAGAGCGTGTTGGAGCGCAAGGCACCACCAACCTTTGACGTGATCGTGGAGATCATTGATCGCGACCACATCCTTGTGCACGAAGATGTTGCGGGCACCGTTGACGCGCTCTTGCGCGGCGACGCGGTAGCCCCTGAGGAGCGCTGGCGCGATGAGGGTGGCGTGCGCCGATCACATGCACGCATTCGACCTGGCCAAACGGCGCAGGGTGAGTCACGTCGATTCGGCGGACTAACTCCAGGTGATGATCGCCGCGGCCGACGGAGCGACCGAGGCGATCGTGGCGAAGAGGGGCGTGGCGGCTGGCGACGCAACCGCGAACAGGCGCGACACGTTGAGACCATTCCGGGCGGCACGGCCACGCCAGTGATTCGCTCCTTTGAAGGCGACCCTGTCGCTGGTGGCAGTTGGCGCCCGGAGCGCGGGTGGAGCCACGACTCAATGTCTGCAGCCATCTCTGAGATGGATCACGAGCCGATCGGGCGAACGGTGAGCGGCGCGCTCGTTCCAGCGGAGTGGGACGAAGCCCCTGACGCCGATGATGATGAGCGCGAAGTCAGCCAGCTCCCCCAGCTGCGAGTCTTGGCGCATGGCATCTCGCGCAAGAAGCTTGAGGCGGCGATTCGCGAACTTGGACTCCCCGCAACTACAGCTCGCACCGCCGATGACGCTGATGCCGTGGTGACGATTCGCAATGAGTTCAAGCAGCGCGGCACGCCGATTGTGGATGCTGAGCGACGCGGCGTACCGGTGCATGTGTTGAAGAGCAACGCCTCTGAGCAGATGGAGCGCGCACTTCTTGACATTTATCAGCTGCCACACGATCCGCGAGAGATCGCGATGCGCGAAGCGAAGATGGGGATTGACGAGGTGCAGCGCACGCAGCATCCAGTCGAGCTTGCGCCACAGAGCGCCTACATTCGTCGGCTACAGCACCAACTCGCCGGTGATGCAGGTGTCACCAGCAGTTCGCGTGGCCGCGATCCACATCGACGCGTTCGACTTGAACCCCAGGGTCGCTCCTCGAGCACCCCTCGTCGTCGTCGCTAGCCCGCGATGTTCATCACCTTCGAAGGGCCAGACGGATCGGGGAAATCCACCCAAATTGCCCTCTTGGCGGAGCGGCTTCGCGCAGCGGGTCGCGAGGTGCTGACCGTTCGCGAGCCGGGCGGCACACCGGCGGGGGAGCGCATCCGCGCACTCCTCCTCGGCGAGGGTGGCACTGTGGAGATCAACCCACGCGCTGACGCACTCCTCTTTAATGCCTCGCGTTCGCAGCTTGTCGCTGAAGTGATCCGCCCCGCACTGGCGCGTGGCACCACCGTCATCGCCGATCGCTTCGCCGACTCCACACTTGCGTATCAGGGGTACGGCAGCGGACTCCCACTCGACGAGCTACGTGCGGTGATCAGCTTCGCCACTGCAGGGCTGACGCCGGACCTGACCGTTCTCTTGGACCTTCCCGCAGAGGAGGGGCTCGCCCGTAAGTCGGGCGACGGCCGCACGCGCTTCGAGGAAGGATTTGACGCTGCATTCCATACGCGCGTCGCCGATGGCTTCCGCGCGTTGGCCGCCGCGGAGCCTGCACGCTGGCGCACCTTCGATGCCCGTCGCCCGAAGGGTGAGCTTGCGGATGAAATCGCTTCTGCCGTTGGCCTCGCTACACTCCGTCAATGAGTGGTCCATTTATCTCCAAGATCGACACCCTGCGACCCGCATTCGGGTTTGACGATATCTCGCTCGCTCCTGGCACCGACACGATTGATCCCAGTGACGTTGACCTCACGCAAGAGTTTTGCGGCATCCCCCTCGCTGAGCCGATCATCGCTTCGGCGATGGATGCGGTTGTCTCGCCCACAACGGCCGGGGTGCTGCGTGGACTCGGCTCACTGGCCTTCATCAATCTTGAGGGGCTTTGGTTCCGCTACGAAGATCCCGCGGCCCAGTACGCCACGATCATTTCGGCGACTGCCGATAAGGTACAGACCACCTTTGCTGATCTCTATGCTGCGCCGGTTCGCCCAGAGCTGATTGCCCGTCGCATCGCTGAGATGCGCGCCGCGGGTGCGCCCGTTGCGATTGCGGCAACACCACAAGCGGTGGGGAAGTATGCGGACGCACTGATTGGCGCAGATGTTGATCTCCTGCTTATTCAGAGTCAGGTCTCCTCCGCGCGACACATTGCTTCCGGCTACGCGCCACTTGAGCTCTCGGAGTTTGTAAAGCGTGCCGGCATGCCCGTTGCGATTGGGAACACCACAAACGCAGAAGCTGCCTATGCGCTCATGGAGCAGGGAGCCGCCGCCGTCTTTGTTGGCGTGGGGCCAGGGAACGCCTGCACCACGCGTGAGGTCCTCGGGATCGGCGTGCCGCAGGTGACCGCCGTCAGTGACGTTGCCGCTGCACGCGATGCCTTCTTCGCCGCCACCGGTCGCTATGTGCCCGTGGTCGCAGATGGTGGCATTCGTAAGGGAGGTGAGATTGCCAAGGCGCTCGCCGTTGGCGCCGACGCTGTGATGATCGGCTCACCGCTTGCTCGCGGTAGCGAAGCGCCGGGCGGCGGATTCAACTGGGGGATGGCGGCACCCTCGCCAACGTTGCCACGCGGCACCCGCATCAACGTTGGCACGGTCGGGAGCATGAAGCAGATCCTGCACGGGCCATCACACGTGACCGATGGCAGCGAGAACCTTGCGGGCGCAGTGCGTCAATCGGCCGCTGCCCTCGGCGTGCAGAACGTTCGTGGCTTCCGCAACGTTGAGGTGATCTACGCCCCGGCCGCAGCGACTGAAGGGAAGAGCTGGCAGCGTGGGCGCTAACGGCGCCGTGACCCCAACGCAGGGCGGCATCCTCGTTCTCGATTTCGGGAGTCAGTTTGCGCAGCTCATCGCGCGTCGTGTGCGTGAGCTGAACGTGCACTCCGAACTGATCGCCTTCGATACCCCACTGAGCGAAATCGTTGCACGCAATCCCGCCGGCATCATTTTGAGCGGCAGCCCGAGCTCGGTCTACGACAACGACGGTCCGAAGCCAGACCCCGCCCTCTGGGTGAGCGGCCTGCCGATCTTGGGCATCTGCTACGGCGTGCAGCTGATGGCACAGCAACTCGGCGGTGAGGTCGGTCCTTCGTCCCGGCGTGAGTACGGCCCCGCCGACATTCGTATCGGCGATGAGTCCAATCCGCTGCTCGCTGGCGTCGCAGGTGACGGGGGAATCGCCCGCGTTTGGATGAGCCATGGCGACTCCATCACCAAGGCACCAACTGGCTTCACGCCGATCGCCGATACCGACTCCACCCCATTCGCCGCACTCGCTGACGTGTCACGAAACCTCTGGGGTATCCAATTCCACCCTGAGGTGGTGCATACGCCTGGCGGGAAGCGCCTGCTGCGCAACTTCGTCTACGACATTGCCAAGGCACCCGCGAACTGGACCCCTGGGCGCGTTGCCGAAGATGCCATCGCGGCAATTGCCGCACAGGTGGGCCCAACGGATCGAGTCCTCTGCGCCCTCTCGGGTGGGGTCGACTCCGCCGTTGCAGCCGCGCTGATCCACCGCGCGATCGGTGATCGACTCGTCTGCGTTTATGTTGACCACGGCCTCATGCGCAAGCGCGAATCCGATCTCCTTCGCGAGGTCTTCGCCAACACGCTCGGCATGACGATTCACATGGTTGACGCCGAAGAGCGCTTCCTCGGTGCACTGAGCGGTGTGGTAGATCCGGAAGATAAGCGCAAGATCATCGGTCGCGAATTCATTCGCGTCTTTGAAGAGGAGTCGACGAAGCTCGGTGAATTCAAATTCTTGGCGCAGGGCACCCTCTACCCCGACGTGATTGAGTCAACATCGAAAGAGACGAAGGCCGCCCAGAAGATCAAGACGCACCACAACGTTGGCGGCCTCCCCGATGACTTGAAGTTCAAACTCGTCGAGCCGTTGCGAGCCCTCTTCAAGGATGAAGTGCGCGCGGTTGGTCTAGAGCTTGGCCTCCCCGAGTCTGTTGTGCTGCGACAGCCGTTCCCAGGGCCGGGCCTTGCGATCCGTATTCTTGGTGACGTCACGAAGGAGCGGCTCGACACACTGCGCGAGGCGGACTGGATCGTGGTCGACGAGATCAAGAAGGCCGGGCTCTATCGCAGCATCTGGCAGTCATTCGCTGTGCTCACGCCGATGCGCTCTGTTGGTGTGATGGGCGATGGGCGCACCTACGGGAATGTGCTCGCAATGCGTGCAGTAACCAGTGAAGACGGCATGACCGCAGATTGGGCGCGCCTCCCATACGACTTGATTGAGCGCATCTCGGCACGCATCGTCAATGAGGTTCCTGGCGTGACACGTGTGGTGTACGACGTGACCTCTAAGCCACCCGCCACGATTGAGTGGGAGTGACCAGCGGCCCTGAGCGCCTCCCCTCACCGGGGGCGAGCTACCTGAAGGTGAAGCCGATCCTTCTCGAAGGGCGACCCGAGGCTGCCGTGCACACGGGAATGAGTACGCCGACGACCATGCCCGACGGCTGGTGGATTGGCATGATGTGGGCGGAGGACGAGGCTGGTGTCGTGAGTTGCCGCGAGGTCGCTCCGATCGCTGGCCCCCCGCCAACGCCCCCGCTCCAGCGCCTGGGAGAGCTAATGACCAACGGGCTCGGTGACCTCCTTGCCGTTGAAGAGGGGCGCTCCTGCCTCAAGTTGCGACTCCTCGGAGATCTGGCCGATGTAAACGAGCCGTGGCGCCGCCCCCTGGTGCTCCAAGTGGCTGCAAAGTGGGATCCGATGCGAATCGCTACGATGACAGAGGCGAAGGTTGCCGAGGCAGCACTCGACGCTTTCACCCGTGCGATCGAGGTCGCGCACCGACCCTGACGCGCCATAGTTGAAGGGGGGTTCGATCATGAGTGATCCGTTTAAGGATTTCCTTGAAGAGCTGGAGCGACGACGTGGCAACGCCACCCCCGAGGCGAGCGCGTCAGAACCTGAATCCGACACCCCCGCATCGCGCACTCGTGCACGTCGCCCCGGCGGCAGTGCGCCAAGTGGGCAGCGACCGGCCTTCAAGCTCGGCTTCCGTACGCTCTTCTTGCCGACCCTTCTTGTGCTCGTCTTGGTTGCCGGCCCGATTATTGCGCTCCTCACCGATGCGCGCTGGTTTGATTCGCTCGGCGCAGGCGCCCTCTACTGGCAGCGCCTGCAGCTGCAGGGTGGCCTCTTTGTGGGCGGAACCCTTGCGGCACTCGCACTCCTCATCCTCAGCCTTGCTGCGGCTGGGCTCATCGCTCGCCGCCTTGGTGGGACCCCGACTGGTTCTGCAACAAGCTCTGATGCACCACGCGAGCCGCGAACCCCGCTCCTCGATGACAGCGGCAATTTGCAGCCCGACGGGATTGTCGATGCCCTGCGCGGACTCTTCGGCGCCGATGGCGATGGCACAGCGCGGAGCGCTGGCGCCACGATCGGTAATGGCGCACTCCGCATCGGTGCCGTCGTTGTAGCCCTCCTCATTGGCGCACAGGTTGCCGCCAACTGGGAACAGATTGCCCTCTGGCAGAACGCGGTGCCATACGCCGCCGACGGCTCGGCCGTTGATCCAATCTTCGGTCGCGACATCTCGTTCTATCTCTTCAGCCTCCCAGTCCTGCGCCTGGCGCAGGGCCTTGGAATCTTGCTGCTCGGTGGCGCAACGGTGCTCGCCGCACTCCGCTACCTTCCAGCGATCGGCGCCCGTGGTCTTGGCGGCGTTGGCACCCTGCCGCGCCTCCACCTCGCGCTACTCGTTGGTGCAATCCTCCTCGTCACCGCCTACGGCTACCAGCTCGACAAGCTTGAACTGGTCTTCTCACAGAACGGCGTTGCCACCGGAGTCTCGTACACCGACGCCATGGCGCGCATCCCTGGCCTCGACGTTCTTACGGCGATCGCAGCAATCGCCGCCGCCTTCTTGGTCGGCGCCGCTGTGACGCGTTCAACATGGCCACTTGTGCTGACCGTGACCATCTGGTTCGGCGCATCGGCTGTACTGACCGGTCTCTATCCAGAGTTCGTTCAGCGCTTCCAGGTCTCCCCAAATGAGTACGCGCTCGAGGAGCCGTATATCGCCAACAACATCCGCATGACGAGGCTGGCCTTCGGCCTCGATGGCTGGACTGAGCGCCAGTACGACGGCGCCGATGAACTCACGGCTGCGGCGATTGCCGACAACGCCGAGTCGTTTGCCGACGCGCGCCTCTGGGACTACCGTCCGCTCCAGCAGACACTCGACCAGCTGCAGACGGTGCGTCAGTACTACAACTTCTCCGACGTCGATGTTGATCGCTACATGATTGATGGGAAGCAGCGACTGGTGATGCTCTCTGCACGAGAGCTGAACCCAGAGCGTGCCCTTCAGTCGGCCACCTGGGTGAACCGCCGTATTGCCTTCACCCACGGCATCGGTGTTGCCATGGTCCCCGTCGCTGGCATTGCAAGTGGCGGACTACCAGAGCTCATCATTCGTGACATTCCACCTGTATCTAGTGGCGGGGCTCCGGTAGTGACCGAGCCACGCATCTACTTCGGTGAGCTTGATACCGACTGGGTAATCGTCGGAGCCAAGACCGAAGAGTTCGACTACCCAATTGGTGATGACACCAGCGGGTCAGGTGGCACGGGTGACGCAACAACCAAGTGGAGCGGCACCTCAGGGATCTCACTGAACACCTTCTTCGACCGCCTCCTCTTTGCTGCGCGACTCGGCGACCTGAACCTGTTGATCAGCGACCAGATCACCGCCGACAGCCAGCTGCTCTGGCGCCGAACGGTAAGTGAGCGCGTTACAGCCCTCGCACCATTCGTTACCTGGGACTCCGATCCATACCTCGTGATTCGCGAGGACGGTGGACTCAGCTACGTTGTTGATGGCTACACCACGAGCAACTACTTTCCGAACGCCAACCCAGCGGAAGGGAGCAGGGTCAACTACCTCCGCAATAGCGTGAAGGCAACGGTTGACCTCTACACGGGCAAGACCGAGCTCTACTTGGCCGATACGAAGGATCCAATCGCACAGGCGTGGTCGAAGGTCTTCCCAGGCCTGCTTCTCCCGCTCGACACGATGCCAGCAGACCTGCGGGCGCACCTACGGGTTGGCTCAGACGGGTTTGACGTTGCTACACGTGTCTACGCGAGGTATCACGTCACCGACCCTCAGACCTTCTACCGTCAGGACGACGTGTGGACCGTGCCGGAGTCGGCAGCTGGCTCACAGTCACTCCCTGGCGAGTCGTATTACGTACGCGTGCGCCTGCCAGGCGAGGAGAACACAGAGTTCACCCTCATTCAGCCACTGGTGCCAACGAGCCGACCGAACATGATCGCCTGGGTTGCAGCGCGCAACGATGGTGAAAACTACGGTCAGATCGTGAGCTACCGCTTCCCGAAGGACACGTCGGTCTTCGGTCCAAGCCAGGTTGGTGCCCGCATCGATGCGGACCCAATCATCGCGTCGCAAACGACGCTGTGGGATCAGTCCGGTTCAACCGTCACGCGCGGGAACCTGATCGTGACGCCGATCGGCGGAACGGTCGTGTACCTGCAGCCGGTCTACCTGCAGTCCACTTCAAGCTCGTTCCCTGAGTTCCAGAAGATTGTCGCGGCAACGTCGACCAAGGTCGTCTGGGGAGACACGCTCTCTGAAGCGCTGAATCTCCTTGTTGGTGGCGGCGTGGTCGATCCGGGCGGCGGAACGAATCCAACGGATGTCGCTGGGCTTGTCACGAAGGCCTCAACGCTCTTTGAGCAGGCACAGACGGCGCTGAAGTCGGGAGACTTCGCAACGTACGGTGTGCGCATCGCAGAGCTACAGGCGGTACTAAAAGAGCTTGCGGCACTGACGGAGAACAGCGCGCCGTAGTCGCGACCGCATGACCGACGTGTCGCGCCCTGGGTTGCTGCAACTCGCGGGGCGTGAGGCGCCAGCGCTCTATCTGATCGGCCTCCTCTTTGCCGTGCTCGGCGCAGGTGCACTCGTGGCAGGGATTGCCGGTGCAGGAGTTGGCCTAGCAATCTTGGGGCTCTTCTTCGTTGGCATCGGTGGCATCGCACTCTCTGGCGCCTCAGCGCTGCAGCGACGTGTTGATACTCCCGATGCGGGGTGGCGCGGGCCAGGACCACTCGCCATCTTTTGGACGGCGATCACGTGGGCGCTTTTGGCACAGATCCTTATTGCCGCCCTTCTCTCCGCGCTTGGCGTGGCAACGGCGCTGACGACGCCACTCGGAATCCTCGCTCTGGCGACCGCGTCAAACCTCGCAACAGTGCTGATCATTGGGCTTGTGGTGGTTGGTAGTGGTGCGGTGCGCTGGCGCGATCTCCTCGTTGCGACACCTGCCGCATCACCAAGTACGCTGCCGCCTCCTGACCGCCGCGGCGGCTTGGCTGGCGATCTCTTCTGGGGGGTGGCTCTCGCACTTCCCATCTTGAGCGCTGCAGGGGTCTTCGCAACCCTTGTCATGAACGGCACCGGGTTAAGCGCCCCCCCAGTCTTACCCCCAACGCTGAGCGCAATCGACCTAGCGGCAAACGCCCTGACCGCCGGCCTTATTGCGCCGATTGGGGAGGAGCTCCTCTACCGCGGAGTGATCGCGCAAGCATGGGCGCGGCAATCATCCGCACGCCGAGCGATTCTCTTCTCTGCAATCGTGTTTGCGTTTGCGCACACACTCACGGTTGGCGGCACCTCAGTTGCTGATGCCGCAGGCGTCGCTGCCGTTGCATTTGTCGTGCGCCTTCCGCTTGGGATCGCCCTCGGATGGCTCTGGATGCGGCGACGCTCACTCCTCGCGGCGATCGCCCTGCACTCCGCGTACAACCTTGCCATTGTTGCGATCATCGCCCTCTCGTAGCGCTACCAAACCCATACGCGACTGATACGCGACGCGCGAGAGGATGCACTCGCCTTCGGTAGGGTGGCGGGAAAACGGCGGGCTCGCCGCTCTGCCGGAGGTGCCAACTTCGGCCGCTTGATCTACGCCGTGGAGGTTCAATGAGTCTCGCCCTCGTAGCGGCCGTACCGAGCGATACGAGCCCTGAGCAGCGCGAACGTGACCAGCGGTTCATCAGTGCACTCGATACGTTGCTCTCCCATAGCGGCGCAACACACTCGGCACGCGACCTGGTTGCCCTCACCGAGGGACCTGAGGGGCTGATTCAGGGGGACTCCATTGGTAGGTTGCTGCGCGTTGGCGTACCGGACCACACCGCTGAACTCGTCGCGAGCACTATCAACGCAGCACGCGATCTTGCGGCGTGGTGGCCAGCAGGGCGCACTCGCGTGCAGGCTCCAGCAGACCTCGCCGCAATTGCCCAGCCCATCTTTGGCCGGTCGGCACAAGAGCAGCTCCACATCGCCATCGTCGACGGTCGCAATGGACTGCTCGACCTGCGTCATGTGTATACGGGTACCGCGACGGGAACGAGCGTGCGCATCGGCGAGCTGCTGCGACCGGTCCTTGAGGCGCATGGTGTCGGCTTCGCTGCGGTCCACAACCATCCGAGCGGCGACCCTGAGCCGTCAGACGAAGACCTCCGCCTCACGAGTGAACTCCTCGCCGCCGCCCGGCTACTCGACATTGAGTTCCTTGACCACCTGGTGATCGGCCATGGTCGCTGGGTGAGCATTCGTTCGAAGCAGCCCTCGATCTGGGGTGCCGAGGCGCCATAGGGGGAGGGTGGGGGTCTGCGGGGTGGGTGCTACCATCGCGCCATGCTTGACCGAATCTATAACCTCTTCTCCCGCGACATCGGCATTGACCTCGGCACGGCCAATACGCTCGTCCACGTCTCTGGTAAAGGGGTGGTGATCAGCGAGCCTTCGGTGGTTGCGGTTGAGACCAAATCGCGCAAGGTCCTCGCCATCGGCGCAGAGGCGAAGCGCATGCTTGGGCGTACACCCGCGAACATTGTCGCGATTCGACCCCTCCGCGATGGCGTGATCTCCGACGCCGCAGTGACGGAGCAGATGATCAGCTACTACGTGCGCAAGGTGCATCAGGGCGGGTGGCTCTCCGCTCGACCTCGCATGATCATTGGCATCCCTTCTGGCGTGACGGAAGTTGAGAAGCGTGCCGTGCGCGACGCTGCCATTCGGGCAGGTGCGCGCTGGGTTCGTCTCGTTGAAGAGCCGATGGCCGCCGCGATCGGCGCCGGCCTCGCCGTTGGTGAGCCTAACGGGAGCATGATCGTGGACATTGGTGGCGGCACCACCGAGGTCGCCGTAACCTCCCTCGGCGGCATCGTGACTGCGCGCAGCATTCGTATTGCGGGCGATGAGATGGATGAGAACATCGTGGCCTACGCACGACGTCAGTACAACCTTCTCCTAGGAGAGCGCACCGCTGAAGACATCAAGATGGCTGTCGGCTCGGCACACTCTGGCGAGTGGGACTCGCAGCGAATCACCTTCCGCGGTCGTGACTTACTCACCGGTTTGCCTCGCGCAGTTGAAGTCGCGGCGCCACAGGTGCGCGAAGCGCTTGAGCCGTCAATTATTGAAATCGTAAACGCGGTGCGCGACACCATTGAAGAGACACCCCCAGAGCTCGTGGCAGACATCATGGATCAGGGGATTGTCCTTGCTGGCGGTGGCGCACTGCTCCTGGGTATGGATGTGCGCCTTGCGGCGGAAACAAAGATGCCGGTCCGTATTGCCGATGATCCGTTGACCTGCGTTGTACGCGGCACCGGCATCATCCTGGAAGAGGTTGAGGCGCTCGAGAAGATGCTCGTCCCCGAGACCTACCAGCGCCCACTGCGCTAAGCCCTTCATGCTCCCCCGAGATCGCGGAGAACGAAATCCACGAGCAGGCCTTGTTGCAGTCGGTGCCGTACTGGCCCTGAACGGACTCCTCTTCCTCTTCTCTGGCAGCGCGCCCGTACTCGCTGTTCAAGGTGCAGCAGGGGAGGTGATGCGCTCAGTCAGCGAGCCCGTTGCCGCGGTAGGGCGAGGCTTCGCTTCAGTCCGCGATCTCTTTGTCGATATCCGTAGCCTGCAGGCGCGCCTCACAGAGCTGCTCGAAGAGCGAGAACAGCTTGTCTCCGAAGCGGCCCGGATCGCCAGCCTTGAGCGTGAAGTAGCGGAACTGCAGGCGACCCTTGACCTTCGCGCAACGACCTCGTTCACCACCGTGGCGGCCCAGGTCGTCGCACGAGATTTTGCGATTGATCGTCGCTACATCATTCTCGATGTTGGCAGCGTTGATGGCGTCAAGATTGGCGATGTCGTCATCGGGGCAGGCGCCTCACTCGCGGGGCGTGTCGTGCAAGTCTCGGAACAGAGTTGCCAGGTTCGCCTTCTCACCGATCCAGAGTTCTCGGTTACCTCTGAGGTCGCCGCTACGGGTGCGATCGGTCAGGTTCGAGGACGTGCCGCCAACCCACTCGCATTTGACGATGTTGACGCGCAGCGCCAGGTGCTCGTTGGGGCGGAGGTCACGACCTCTGGGATTGAGTTGAGCCCTACGTTGCGCTCGGCATTTCCGCGGGGCCTCTCGGTGGGCCGAGTGGTGGCGGTAAACACCGTTACCTCTGCAGTGCTCCAGAGCGCGGATGTGGAGCCGACGCTCGATCTAGATTCCGTAAGAACGCTGCTCGTAATCCTCAACTACCGCGGCGGGCTGCCTGATCCGAGCGAGACGCCATAGCAGCACGCTTCGCCATCTTCTTCTTGTAGGCGGCAATCACTCGCTTCGCTGGTCCATCCGCCACAATCCGGCCTCCCTCAAGCTCAACTGCACGCGTGCAGAAGGCAGCCGCAGAGTCAAGGTCGTGCGTCACGAAGACGATTGCTCGTGCTCGCTTCATCAACTCTGTAATGCGACCCCGTGACTTTTCAATGAAGGCGGCATCGCCAGTCGAGAGCACCTCATCAAGAAGCAGTACGTCTGGCTCAACGGAGGTCGCAACGCTGAATCCAAGTCGAGCGCGCATACCTGAGCTGTAGGTGCGCACCTCTGCATCGGCGAATTCTCCTAGCCCTGCAAACTCAAGAATTGACGGTACGCGCCGTACCATCTCCGCGTGAGGCACCCCAAGAAACTCACCGACAAGAAGGGTGTTCTCGCGAGCATTAAGTGCCGGGTCAAAACCGGCGCCAAGCTGCAAGAGTGTGGCGATCTTCCCCCGAACTTCAATGGTGCCAGCTGAGGGCTCTAGGATCCCGGCGAGCACCTGCAGCATGGTGCTCTTTCCCGCACCATTCGGCCCGATCACCGCGACGGATTCCCCTGCCTCAACACGGAAATCTACGTCGCGTAGTGCCCAAAACTTGCCACTCTGGGAGTGGCGGCCATCGCGCAGCACCGTGTCGCGCAGCTTGCGCTTCTTATTGAGTCGCAGGTCGTACTGCACCCCGAGCCCAGTGAGCAGGATCGGAGGAGGAGCAGCCTTGGCGCGTGAGCTTTTCCGCTGCGCCATCTACAGCACCTTCACGAAAAGCGGCGAAACCCGCCGGAAGAGGTAGATCGAGAACAGCGTCGCCGGAATTGCGGTGAGAGCGAGGATGCCGAGCGCCTCCCACTCTGGGGAGCGGCCGTAGAAGAGAGCGTCGCGGTATCCAGAGAAGATCCAGGTAAATGGATTGATGGTGACGAAGAAGCCAAACCATGGGTACTGATCGCCGAGCGCCTGGAGCTTTTCAATTGGGAAGAGTGCAGGAGAGAGATAGAACCAGATGCGCAGTCCATGGGGGATGAAGTTGGAGATGTCGCGGAAGAAGACGGCCACTGCGCTGAGCATGATGACGGCCGGGACCGTCCAGAGGAACTGCACGGCCGCGACAGGAAGAACCGCGAGCGCCCAAGGGGTGAGTCGGTCGGGATAGAGCAGGTAGAGCGCACCGAGCGGTACGAGTGCAAAAAAGAAGTTTGCAACGCTGGCCAAAACGGAAGAGGCCGGAAGGACGAGATGAGGGAAGGCGATCTGGCGCATGACCTGCTCTCGGCTGCGAACCGAAGTCGTAGCGGAGCCGAGCGCAGCGGAGAACCACTTCCAAGGGAGGATGGCGGAGCCGAGGAAGAGGAGGATCGCTGGCTGAGCCTGCTGGAAGATGACGCTGACCAGCAAGAAATAGACGAAGAGCTGAAGGGCCGGGTCGAGGAACCACCAGATGTTCCCAAGAACGGAGTTGGCCCCCTTGTTTCGGATCTCGGACATTGTCAGGTACCAGACAAGCCGGCGGCGCTCCACAAGAGAGGCTAGGCTCTCAAGGATGGTGCCGATAGTGCCGCGGCGCGGCCTACCGACGGTCAGTTCCGTGCTGTGGGTCGTCATGAGAGGGCGAGAATAGCACCCGTCCCCCCTATACTGCCCCTAACAAGGTCCCTACTGAAGGAGGATCACTGAGCATGAACCCGATCGCACGCCTACGCGCCCGAGCCGCCGCC
>CAJABS010000060.1 GCA_903938075.1 uncultured Chloroflexota bacterium
CCAACCGAGATCGTGCCCGCTAGGGTGGAGAAGTTCCCTCCAGGAGGTCGACCCGGCTGGTCTGCGAGCGACTCCTGAAACGCCTGGTAGATCACTGGGAAGAGGAGCGACCAGACCACTACCACCGCAAGTCCAACGACGAGTCGAATGCGGTGCCCACGAATCAGGCGGCGGAAGAGGGTCAGGTTCATCATCGGGAACTCCTCTTCTTGGTGGCGCTCTTCTTCGGAGCGGCCTTCTTTACTGGGCGCTTCTTGGCAGGTGCACGCTTCGCTACCGGTCGCTTTGCAGCAGCCTTCGGCAGAGTCTTCTTCACCTCGGCAACCTCGGGGAAGACCTGCACCGCGCCAGAGCTGTGGCGCGCATCACCGTAGTACGACATGAAGGCCTCTTCGAGGCTTGCCGCTTCAATGAGCAGGTCGCGCAGGCCAGAGGTCTGCAGTCGCGAGATGAGCTTCGGCACGGTCGCAGATTCCGCTTCGCAGCTAATGCGATAGCCGCTCTTCCCCTCAGGGGAAACCTTCACGTCAAAGACGCCGCCAAGTGAGGTGAGGCGCGTTGGCTTTCGAGCGACGAGTGCGTCAACGCGACGGCGCTGGAAGCGCACCAGTGTCTCAACGGTCTCAAGTGCAACGAGCTTGCCGCCGCGAACGATGGCAACGCGATTGCAGATGCGCTCCACTTCGCTGATGAGGTGGCTGCTAAAGAAGACGGTGCGGCCGGCGGCAACGCGCTCAAGGAGTAGCTCTTGGAGCGAGCGCTGCATCAGTGGATCGAGGCCCTCAGAAGGCTCGTCAAGAATCAGCAGCTCTGGATCGGTCTCCAGCGCCTGCACGACGCCGATCTTCTGGCGCATGCCGCGGCTGTAGTCGCGCACTGGTCGCTTCAAGATTGCGTCGGAGAGCTCGAGCGCCTCCATGACGCGATGGCGCAGGAGCGATGGTCGGCCGCTCAAGGCGCGCATGTGGTCAAGGTATTCGCGGCCGCTCATGTAGTCGTACACGGCAAAGCCCGAAGGTAGGTAGCCAACACGGCGACGAATTTCGACCGAGTCCTTGACGACGTCGAGGCCGAGGACCGAGGCGGAGCCCGAGGTTGGGTGGAGGAAGCCGAGGAGCGTGCGAATCGTGGTGCTCTTCCCCGCGCCGTTTGGGCCGAGGAAGCCGAAGAGTTCGCCCTCCTTAATGGAGAGGTCGATGGACGTGAGCGCCTTGATCTCGCCGGTGCGTCCGTAGTGCTTGGTTAGGGCACGAGTTTCGATAGCGAGGCGGTTTGACATATTTTCAGTTTACGCCTTTGACCCAATTGCGCAGACCCCTCTAGACTGCAGTTGGCACTCAACACTCGTTGAGTGCCAAGAAACGAGGTGGACATGGTTCGACGACAGCGACGCACGGGGCTCCTGGACGATCGCGCCCGCGTCATCCTCGCCGCCCTCGTCGAGGAGCACATCCGCACGGCCACCCCCGTTGGCTCGATCGCCCTCTCAGACGGGTACGACCTCGGCGTCTCGCCGGCCACCGTTCGTGGGGTGTTGGTGGAGCTGGAAGAGCTCGGCCTCCTGATGCAGCCACACACCTCAGCGGGCCGCATCCCAACTGACCTCGGCTACCGCACCTACGCCGTTGAGATCGCCACCCCCGACGAGGTGGCCCCCGTCGACCAACTCATGATTCGACACCAGTTCGGCCAGGCCGAAGGAGGCGCCGATCAGTGGTTCCGCATCGCCGCCACCACCCTGGCGAGCTCCTCGCGAGCGGCGGGGATCGCCACGCCGATGCGCCCGACCTCCGCACGCCTTCGCCATGTTGACCTGGTGCGCACCGCCGATCGCCTCGCCACCCTCATTGCCGTGGTGAGCGACGGGAGCGTGCGCCCAACGCTGATGCCCCTCCCAGAGGGGGCTGACCAAGATGCCCTCACCGCCGTGGCAAGTCGCCTGAACGCCACGGTGCTCGACAAGAGTTCTGCACAACTCGCCGCAGCCGCCACAGGCCTCCCTGAGTCGCTACCGAATCGGGCCATTGTGCGAACGGTGCTTGAGCGTACGAGCCGCCTCCTCGCCGAGATCGATGATGCGGCGGTGGAGCAGGTCTACAGCGACGGACTCCTCAATGTGATGGAGGCCCCCGAGTTTGCCGAGAGTTCGCGGGTGCGCAACGTCTTCACGGCCCTTGAGGGGCGCGGGTATCTCGGCGAACTTGTACACGACGTTGCCCAGGGGGGTGAGGTTCGACTCTTTATTGGTAGCGAGAACACACCGATAGAGATGCACGGCGTCTCCCTGATCCTCGCCCCATATGGCGTGCCCGGCCAGGCGCTCGGCGTCGTTGGAGTCCTTGGGCCTACGCGCATGCCCTACCCGCGGGCGGTCGGCTCCGTCCAGTTCGTGGCCAACCTCCTCTCGGAGCTGGTGACCCGCTTCCACCGCGCCTAACGCGCGCTCGCGCCCGCACCCTTCCCGCTGATCGCTTGACTCCCACCCCTAGGAGGCGTATTCTCCCGTCAGTGAGTTAGCACTCTTAACCTTTGAGTGCTAACTTACGCACGAGGCCTCCCCAAAACGGGGGCTCCTGAGCACAAAAGGGGGCACGTATGACCCAGCCATCGACCGAATCAGAGGCAACCGAGCAGGGGGCGCCTGAGCTCGATCCGCTTGCCGCCGCCCTCCTAGAGCGCGATGAGCAGATTGCCGCCCACCAGCGCACCGCCGCCGACTTCGCCAACTTCCGTCGCCGCACCGCCGAGGAGCGCGAGCGCGAGGCCGGCCTGGCCAGCGAGTCACTCCTGATCAAGGCCTTGGCCGTCGCCGACGACATGGACCGCGCCCTCGCCGCCGTCCCCGAGAACCTTGCGGCTGAGCCCTGGGTGGAAGGGATCGCCGCGATTAATCGCAAGCTCCTGGCGCTGTTGGAGAGCGAAGGGGTGACCCCATTTGAATCGGTCGGCAAGGAGTTTGATCCGCGGGAACACGAGGCGATCGCCCAGGTTCCTGGCAGTGGTAAGCCCGCCGGCGAAGTGATTGCCGAGCATCGAAAGGGGTGGCGAATTCGTGACCGAATTCTGCGACCTGCGGTGGTGAGTGTGGCGAACGATTAGAGGAGCGACCGCTCCATATAGCTTGGAAGTTTTTGGAAGCAGTAGTTAAGAAAAGGAGAACCCAATGGGAAAGATTATCGGGATCGATCTTGGAACCACGAACAGCGTTGTTGCCGCCATGGTCGGCGGTGAGCCAACGGTGATTAGCTCCGCCGAGGGCGGACGAACCGTTCCATCGGTTGTTGGGTTTGGCAAGGGTGGCGAGCGACTCGTTGGCCAGCTAGCAAAGCGCCAGGCGGTGACGAATCCAACGAACACCGTCTTTAGCATCAAGCGTTTCATGGGTCGCCGTTTTGACGACGCCGAGTCGTTGAAGACGAAGGGCCTCGTTCCGTACGTGGTTGAGAAGGATGCCGGCAGCGACGGCGTTAAGGTCAAGGTCGATGGCGGCTCCTATTCGCCGCAAGAAGTGTCCGCAATGATTCTGCAGAAGCTGAAGGCCGATGCAGAGGCGTTCCTCGGCGAGAAGATCACCGAGGCCGTCATTACGGTGCCCGCCTACTTTGACGACACGCAGCGACAGGCAACGAAGGATGCCGGCCGCATTGCGGGTCTCGACGTAAAGCGCATCATTAACGAGCCAACCGCAGCGGCGCTCGCCTACGGTCTCGACAAGAAGAAGGAAGAGAAGATCGCCGTGTACGACCTTGGTGGCGGCACGTTCGACATCTCG
>CAJABS010000061.1 GCA_903938075.1 uncultured Chloroflexota bacterium
GCTCGACGTTTCAGCGACCGTGACCTTTGAGAAGGTTGAGGCGGGCTGGCGCGTAACGAAGTCGGCGCTCACCCTCAAGGGTGATGTTCCCGGACTTGATGCCGCGAAGTTCGCAGAGCTTGCCGAAGGGGCGAAGGGCGGCTGCCCAATTTCAGCAGCGCTGGCGGGGAACGTCGAGATCACTCTCGCGATTAACGCCTAGGCCTCGTCGCGCACCGCGCGGATCGCTGCGGCGGTCCCGCGGGCAATGCGCGCAATCTCCTCGTCGCCAATCACGAACGGTGGGCCGATCACGATCTGGTCGCCATCTACCCCGTTGGCTTGACCTGTCGCGCTATAGAGAAGTAGGCCAACATCGCTGGCGTTCTTGGCCTGCGCCAACACGCGCTCGGTGACGCGCTTGGCACGCGCATGAGACGCCTTGGTTGCACGGTCGGCAACAAGTTCGATTCCGAGCAGGAGTCCGCGCCCGCGAATCTCGCCGACCCACGGATCGTCTGCGAGCTCTGCCTCAAGTGCGGCGCGCAACTGAGCGCCTCGCGTTGCCGCGGCTTCGATCAGGTTCTCGTCGCGCAGAATCTTCAACACGGAGCGCGCAACCGCGGCGCCAGGGATCGAGTGGCTATAGGTGAAGCCGTGCACGAAACCGCTCGCCAAGATCGGCTCAGCGACGTGGCCCGCTGCGGCAACAAAGCCGAATGGCCAGTAGCCGCTCGTCACGCCCTTTGCGGCAAGCAACAGGTCTGGCTGCACGCTCCAATGGTTCGCTCCGAACCAGGTTCCCGTTCGCCCGAATCCGGTCATCACTTCGTCAGCAACGAGGAGCACCTTGTTGCGCGCGCACCAGGCGCTGACCGCTGGCCAATAGTCATCGGCCGGCACGGCGGCGGCGAGCGTTGCGCCGGCGATCGGCTCAGCAACGAATGCAGCAATGCGCCCATGGCCAACACGATTCAGCAGTGCGTCAAGTTCGGCGACCGCTTCGGCGCCGCTGGCAATCGCATTGGCACCATCTTGGCCGGCGCGATACGCGTAGGCGGCGGAGACATGTTCAAAGCGACCGAGCCACGGCTCATATGGGCGGCGCAAACCAGTGCGCCCAGAGAGGTCGAGCGCGCCGAGCGTGTTGCCGTGATAGCTCCCCCATCGGCTGACGACGACGGTGCGATCTGGCTCGCCCTGGGCCAACCAGTAGGCGCGCACCATCTTGAGTGCCGTCTCTGCGGCCTCTGAGCCGCCCGAGACCGGATAGAGCGACGGATCACTCATTGGTAGCAGTGGGCCGACCTCACTCGCCCAGGTGTCGAGCGCTTCAGCGGTGAAGGCGCTCCCATGCGCGTAGGCAATCTTTGCCATCTGTGACGCTGCGGCGTCGGCAACAGCACGCCGCCCGTGTCCAATCCCCACCACGATTGCGCCGCCCGCAGCGTCAAGGTAGCGACGACCAGTCGCGTCGGTGATGTATGCGCCTTCGCCAGATGCGGCGATGGGGAGCGCGGGGCCGCCGCGGCTGAAGATCTTCCCGCTACTCACGAAACGTACGCGCCCGTCGGGTCGAGCTCTTCGCGAATGAGGCGAAGCTCTTCATCGGTCGGTGTTGGCGTGGCGGGCACGTTCTGCGGAACCCGAATCTCCCAGCCAATGGATGCGCGCACCTCATCAAGGGTTGCGCCAGGATGCAAGCTGCGCAGTGCCATCTCACCATCGTCATCGAATCCGTAGACACCAAGATCGGTAATCACTCCCGATGGTCCGCTGCCGCCCCACCCCTGCGCCGCGCGCGTCTTCGCCGCTGCAACAGCACCATCAAGGTTGCCGGGCGAAGTGCGGAAGTCGAGCTCCTTCACAAAGCTCCGCGTGCTCTGGCGCATGATCACGAGAATCTCCTTGGCGTTAATGGCGATCTCGCATGCCCCGCCCGACCCGGGGAGGCGCGTCTTCGGTGCGGCGTAGTCGCCAATGACCGTTGTGTTGAGATTGCCGAATCGATCAATCTGTGCGCCACCGAGGAAGCCCACATCGATGCGGCCCCCCTGCAGGTAGAGGCCGAAGAGGTCGTGCATAGAGACGGTTGCGGTGGAGCCCGTCACGATCGTTGGATCGCCAATCGAGAGTGGGAGTCGTGCAGGATTTGCCCCGAAGACGCCCGCCTCGTAGACGAGCTCCATCTCTGGCGCGACGGTGCGCTTGGCAAGGTTCACGGCGATGTTCGGGAGGCCAACCCCCACGAAACAGACGCGCTTTCCGGTCAGGGCGTGCGCTGAGGCGACAACCATCAGCTCACTCTTGCTCGCCGGACGCTGCCCGCTCATCGGTAGTCTCCGTAGTCGACCGAACCAGATGGGGCGCTCGTTGGCGTGAGCCCCTTAAAGTAGTCGCCACCAAACTTCGCCACATACGCCGCTCGGTCTTTCACGCCGTAGACCCACTCTTGCAGCCACGCCTCGGTGGCGGCGGCATCACGGCTGATCGTGTCCCACTCGCGGTAGAAGGCGTTGTCGCGGTCGTACGAACCTTGCACATACGACGGGTGTGCGCCGAACGGTTCACACACGACGGCGTTGACGATCAGGCCAGGAATGATGGTGCGATTCGGATCGGCGCGAATGACGCTGGTCGGCACGATCTCTTCCACCACAGCGATGACGCGCTTCGCCGCGAAGGCCGCCTCCTTCTGGCATCCGAGCAGCCCCCACATCTGTACGTTTCCTTCGGCGTCGGCGCGCTGCGCATGAATGATCGTGACGTCAGGGTTGAGTGGTGGAACGGCATAGACCTCTTCGCCGCCGAACGGGCTCTGTACGGTGCGGATCAGCGGGTTCACTTTCGGGAGGTCACTCTCGGAGTAGCTGCGCAGCGGGTAGAACGGGAGACGGTGCGCACCGGCCACATAGCGACCGACCATGCCGTGATGGCTGTACTCCTCAATCTCGAGGAGTGATTCGCCCGCGGCGAGCGCCGCAGGTTCGGTACGTCGGCGAATCGCATGGAGCGAGCCGACGCCAGGATTGCCAAGCCAGCTGAAGATCAACTTCTTGGCGCAGCCTGCGGCGACCATCTGGTCGTAGACGAGGTCGGGTGTCATTCGCGCCAGGGTTAGATTGCGGCGCTTCTGTCGAATGATCTCGTGACCGGCCGCAAACGAGATGCAGTGAGTGAACCCTTCAATGGCAACAGTGTCGCCGTCGTGCACAGGCGCGGCGATCGCCGTGCGCATATCGACGAGTTTTGAGGTGCTCACTTCATCACTCCTGCGCACGCTGATAGAGGCCCGCGCATGGGCGCTCGCTCAGTGCCGAGCGGCGACTGCCGCTGCGGCCTCGCAGAAGATGCGGATTGCGGTCTCCATCTCAGCCTCGTTCACGACGAGTGGCGGGCTCATGCGCACGCCGCGGTCGCCACAGGTCAACACGAGGAGTCCGCGCTCAAAGGCCTCGACCTCAACCTCACCAGCGATGTCGCCATCGGTGAAGTCAACGCCGATCATGAGGCCGATGCCACGGATATCGGTGACATGCTTGTTGCCGGCCAGCCCTGCACGCAAACCCTTGAGCGCCTGTGCGCCGCGATCGATCGCGTTCTGCATCAGGTTCTCATCGCGGATCACCTCTAGGGTGGCGATGGCCGCCGCTGCAGCAACTGGGTTGCCGCCGAACGTTGAGCCGTGGGAGCCAGGCTTCCAGCGCATCCAATGCTCTTTCGCGATCACGGCGCCGATCGGCATACCCGAGCCGAGACCCTTCGCCGCAGCGACGATGTCTGGCTCAATGCCAAAGTTTTCAATCGCCCACATCTTTCCGGTTCGACCGGCGCCAGACTGCACCTCGTCAACAACGATGGCGATGCAGTACTTGTCGGCGATCGCCTTCAGTCGTGGGAAGAACTCCTTATCAGGAACGACGTAGCCGCCCTCACCCTGGACTGGCTCGACAACAAATGCGGCGATCTCATCACCAGGGATGGTGCGCGCGATGATGCGCTGCTCAAGCTCGTCGAGACCCTCGCTGCCAAATGGCACATGCAAGAAGCCTGGTGCGAGCGGGCCAAAGTGAGCGTGGTACTTCGCCTTGGAGTTCGTCAGCGTGAGTGCACCGAGGGTGCGGCCGTGGAATCCGCCGACAAAGCCGACGATCCACTGTCGTCCACTCATGTAGCGCGCCAACTTAATGGAGGCTTCAACCGCCTCGGTTCCAGAATTCTGCAAGAGGACCTTTGATGGGCCTTTCCAAGGCGCGGATGCGGCGAGTGCCGACGCCAGTTCCTGATAACGCTGCTCGTAGAAGTCCGAGGCGCTGTAGTGCAAGAGGCGCTGCGCCTGCTGCACGATCGCATCAACAACGCGCGGATGGCAGTGACCGGTGGAGTTCACGGCGATGCCGGCACAGAAGTCGAGGAAGACGTTGCCGTCTTGATCCTCAACGCCCATCCCGAACCCGCGCACGGGTGCAAATGGATAAGCACGCGGCAAGCTTCCGGAGACGACCGCCTGATCGGCGGCAACCTGGGCGAGCGCCTTTGGGCCAGGCACCTTGGTGACAAGGTGCGGCAGCGTGGCTGGCCAGGCTGCAGGCTTCTCGGCGATCGTCATGGTGCCCTCCTTTGGATGGTTTCTATGCGGAGTGTATACGAGGGGAACCCCCGTTTAGCGGACGATTGTCTGGCTCTGCTCGCGCAGGTACTGCGGCACGTAGTAGAGGCCGCCGCCCGACTTCCCCGTCGTGCCCGACTTCTTCCACCCGCCGAACGGCTGGACCATTGGCCATGCGCCAGTCGTCGCACCCACACGGCGGTTCACGTAGATCACACCGCCATCAATGGTGTCGAGGAAGGTCTGAATCTCAGCCGCATCTTCGGTGTAGCAACCGGCGGTCAGGGCGTACTCGCTCTCGTTCGCGAGGGCGATCCCCTCTTCAAACGAGGCGACCTTCGCCACCACGACAAACGGCGTGAAGAGCTCATCCTTGAAGAGCCGATGTGTTGCCGGAAGACCCGTCACCACCGTCGGCGCGACATAGAAGCCCTTGGCGAGATCGCCATCGGTCAGCCGGCCACCGCCCACGGCGATCGTGCCGTCACGCTTCGCCTCCTCGCAAGCCGCTAGGAAGGTCTCGACGGAGCGCTGGTTGATGATCGGCCCAAGGAAGATGCCGCGCACCGTAGGGTCGCCCACCTTGAGCGCCTTCGTCTTCTCCACGAGGTGCTTCACAAATTCGTCATGCACCGACGCTTCAACGTAGACGCGGCTGTTCGCCGAGCACTTCTGCCCGCCGAGACCGAACGCCGAACGAAGCACACCTTCAGCAGCCTTCTCAACGTCTGCCTTCTTCGAGATGATCGTTGGGTTCTTTCCACCCATCTCAACGATGACAGGCTTCGGGTAGTTCTTGGCGAACGATCGATACACCTGCATGCCAACTTCTGACGATCCGGTGAAGGTGATGCCAGAGACATCAGGGTTCTCTTGCAGCTCTGCGCCAACGCTTTCGCCTGGCCCCATCACCATGTTGAAGAC
>CAJABS010000062.1 GCA_903938075.1 uncultured Chloroflexota bacterium
ATCCTTGCCCTGCTGGCGCTCCTCGTCGCCCTTATCGCACTCCGCAACCTTCGCCGCCTCCGTGCGGACTACGCGGCGCTCGTCTCGGGGAGTGACGTGTTGAGCGCAGAACAGCGATTCGCCCAGGTGCTGGAGCGCGTTGCCGAGCAGGGCGCCTCATCCCAGGTGACGGGGACGCGCCTCACCGCCCTTGAGGCGGCCGCCCCGGGAGCACTGAGCCGTATGGGCCTGATCCAATTCCAGGCGTTTGAGGATGTTGGTGGTGGCCAAAGCTCTGCTCTTGCGCTGCTTGATGCCATGGGGAGCGGCGTCGTCATCACCGCGCTGCATGCACGAGTTGGCACACGCATCTACGTGAAGCGCGTCATTGAGGGTCGGGGCGAGGGGACCCTGGGCGCTGAGGAGTCGGCGGCAATTGCTGCCGCCTTGGCACAGCCCGCCTACAGCGCTCCTCAGCGGTGACGTCGCGCGCCTCGGGTGCGGGCGAGCGTGAAGGGGGATCGCAACTCCCAGTCTGGTCAGGGATAACACCAAAGCGCCCCACGGCACCAACTCCGACGATCGCACACCTTGTTGATGACCTCAACGACGAGCAGTACGCCGCCGTCACACACGGTGAGGGGCCCCTCCTCGTCGTCGCGGGAGCCGGCACTGGAAAGACCCAAGTCATCACGCGACGCGTGGCTTGGCTCATCGCTGAAAAGCGTGCCGAGCCCGAAGAGATCCTGGCGCTGACCTTTACGGAGCGCGCGGCAGAGGAGATGCAAGGGCGCGTCGATCGTTTGGTCCCGTACGGCTATGCCACAACACCAATCAAAACCTTCCATGCATGGGGCGACGAACTACTCCGCGCCAATGCGCATCGGCTCGGCCTCTCCGGCGAACTGCGCGTGCTGGGACGCGCCGAGGTGGTCCTCTTGCTCCGCGAACATCTCTTTGAGCTCGGCCTTAAGCGATTCTTGCCGCTTGGCGATCCAACGCGATTCCTCGGTGACATCGCCGGCTACTTCTCGCGCGCTAAAGACGAAGCACTCGGCCCCGATCAGATTCAAGCGTTCGCGGCAGATCTTCAGACACGTGCGGCCGAGGCGCGCAGTGCCGCATCATCCACCGCCGATCTTGAGCTGCAGCGGAACCTTGCCTCGTATGCCGATGCGGTTGACCTCCTGGCGATTGAACATGGGGAGCTCAGCGCCGCACTGCGCACCTACCGCACGATCCTCAATGAGCGGGGCCTGCTCGATTTTGGTGATCAGGTGCTGCGTGCCTATGAGCTGCTGCGCGATGATCCCCTTGTTGCTGCACGAGCACGGGAGCAGCACCGCTGGATCCTGGTAGACGAGTATCAAGATACGAACCGGCTCCAGGGGGCGCTGGTCGATCTTCTCTCGGATGGACGGCGCAATCTCACCGTCGTCGGCGATGACGATCAATCGATCTATCGATTCCGTGGGGCAGCGATCAGCAACATCCTGAACTTCACGGAGCGATACCCCGATGCGAGCAAGGTGGTCTTGACCAAGAACTATCGCAGCACGGGCTCCGTGCTCACAGCTGCTCGGCGGCTCATTCGCTTTAACGACCCGCATCGACTTGAAGTTCGCCTCGGCATCTCGAAGGAGCTCACCCCAGAGGGGATGCCTGGTGACGCGCTCCCGGTGACCTTCCGTCGCTTCCGAACCACGGCGAACGAGGCCGACTGGATCGCCGCGGAGATTCGTGACTCCATCGCGAGCGGGCGACGAGCTCGTGACCACGCGGTACTCGTGCGCGCGAACGTCGACAGCGTCGAGATTGGGCGCAGCCTCAACATGCTCGGGATCCCCTGGCGCTCGAGCGGCGCTGCCGGTCTCTACGATCGCCCCGAGGTGCGCCTCCTCTTGGCGGGTCTGCGCCATGCGGCCGATCCAGATGCCGCAGCGCCACTCTTCCTGATCGCCGCAGAGTCGCGCTTCAAGGTGCCGCCCACAATTCTCGCCGCCGCCGTGGGGAAGTCGCGCCGCGACCATGCCTCGCTGCGCGAGAGCCTCGCAACGGTCGGGGCGGGGCATGAGGCCACGGAGCGTCTCCTCGAACGCCTTGCTGGGGTGGTGCAAGAGAGCGTTGAGCGGACAAGTGGTGAGGTGCTCTATCGCTGGCTGCGTGAGTCGGGGCTGCTTGCGGAGTTGACTCGCGAAGCGACGCCTGAGTCCGACGAACGGATTCGCAACATTGGGCGCCTCTTTGATGTCGTGCGCTCCCGCAGTCGACTTCTCGAACTTGATCGCGCCCCATTCCTGGTCCGCTACCTCGAGGAGCTCGGTGAGGCGGGGGATGATCCGTCGGCCGCCGATGTTGATCCCGACCTTGATGCCGTTGCACTCCTCACCATTCACCAGGCGAAGGGTCTTGAGTTCCCCGTCGTTTTCGCTGCAAACCTCGTTGAAGGGCGCTTCCCAGCCAAAGGTCGACCGCCGCGCCTCGCGCTCGCTGCAGAGCTTGGTGGCTCTGATGATGTGGTGCTACGTGATCCCCGCGCCCCAGAGGGGCCAACAGAGGCAGACGAAGAGGCGCTGCGCGAGGAGCGACGCCTAGCCTACGTGGCACTGACGAGAGCATGCGAGCGCTTGGCCCTTACCGCTGCAGAACGAAGCAGCAGTGGAGTGCGACCGCGCAAGGTCAGTCGATTCGTTGCCGAGGCACTCGACCTCAGCCGAGAGCAGCTCGAAGAGTTCCCACTCACCGGTGAGCCAACATCAAAAATCGATGGACTCGCGATTGTCGCCCCACCACTCCCAGTTCTCCCTGTGCGTGAACCTGGAGCAGGGGAGAGTGCGCCACTCACGCTGAGCTTTACGGCGATTGAGGCGTTCATTGCCTGCCCACTGCGGTATCACTATCAGCAACGTCTCCGCATTCCGCTACCACCGCATCACTCTGCAACCTACGGCGCCGCCATGCACGCCGCCGTCGCCGAATTCCATCGCGGACAGATGGCGGGCACACCGCCGCAACTCGGTGAGCTTTACGCCGCCCTGGAGCGCAGTTGGCAGAGTGCAGGGTTCCTCTCTCGCAGCCATGAAGAGGCACGCCATACGGCGGCGCAAGAGGCGATTGCGCGATTCCGCAGCGAAGAGATGGCAACGGGCCACGCGCCTGCGTACGTTGAGAAGGACTTCTCGTTTGAGCTTGGCGGGCATAAGATTCGCGGGCGTTGGGATCGTGTCGATGTGCAAGCTCTCCCACCTGAAGGGCGCAGTGCGCCGATTCCGACCATTGATGTACCAGGCGACGTTGTGCGCCCAACTCTGCCGCTCGGAGACGATGAGTGGGTGGTGGTCAGCGACTACAAGACGGGCGGGCGCGATGATGACGATGCGAGCAGGAAGCGGGCGAAGGAGTCACTGCAACTCCAGCTGTACGCGTTGGCATGGCGCGCAGCAACGGGACGCCTCCCTGATGAGGTGAGTCTGCGCTTCCTCGATACCGGGCGTGTGGCTACGGTGCCGGTTGAGCCGAAGCGCATCGTGAAGGCGCGCGAACTGATCGTGGTTGCAGCAGAGGGGATCCTCGCCGGTGTGATGGATCCAAAACCAGAGCTGATGACCTGCACCTACTGCTCGTACCGTGAGCTGTGCCCAGCGTCAAAGGCTCCGGCGGGGCGGCCCGCATGACCTTGCGTGATGGAGATCGACGTAGTGCCGCAGAGCAGCTTGAGTTACCGATGGACGAGCAGCCCACCGCACCGTTTGCCGGGAAGGTGTTGCGCACCACCGCAACGCCTCCCACGCCACCGCGTATTCCGACCGGAGATCAGCGCCTCATTCGCCTCCTCGCTATCGGCGCACTGGTTGCCGGGTTCCTCACCGCTGCTGGTGGGCTGACGATTGATCCCCTTGATGAGCCGACACGTGCTCTCGCGGTTGCGGGCGTCCTCGGGCTCACCGTGGCACTGGGGCTCACGTCGCTCCTTCTGCTGCGCTCGTTCCGGGGGCATCCGGGCGTATGGCGAGTACGCCGTCGCCGAAGCCTTCGACGCGGGCTGTTCGCGGGGGCCTTGATCGGTGGCTACCTCGCCCTGCGCATCATTGGTCTCGGGGGGCCAACAGGCCTGCTGATTGCCGCCCTGCTCGTGGTGGTGGCCGAGGCGGCGATCTCACGAAGCGAGATCGACTCGGTTTAGGGCTCGAACTGCCCCTCAGAGGGGTGTAGGATTGTCGTGCGCCCTGCTGGACGTCGGCTCGCACCGGCGGCGCTTCTGAGTGAAATGGTGATCCATATGAGCCCGAATACCCCACCCTTTGCCGACTCCCTTGCCGCGCTCGGCTGGAACGGCACCCCAGAGCAGCGCGACCCACTCGATCGCCCGTCGTATGTCGGGCCGGTCAGCTTCTCCCAGCTTCCGTGGATTGAAGATGTAGCCGAGATCCGCCGGCGCAAGGCGGACATTGCGATCATCGGCGCACCATTTGACGATGCCGTCACCCACCGCCCTGGCACGCGGTTTGGCCCTCGCGCCATTCGTGAGGCGCAGTACCAGACGGGCACCCTCCACTCGCTCCAGGTGGGCGTGGAGCCATTCACCGCACTCACCGCCGTTGATGCTGGTGACGCCCAGGTCTACCCAGGGCGACTAGAGCATGGTCACGGCGCCATCTATCGCAAGGTTCGCGAAGTCGCCGAAACGGGTGCTATTCCGATCGTGCTTGGCGGCGACCACTCAATCACCTGGCCGAACGCAACAGCGATTGCCGAACTCCGTTGGCCGCAGCGCATCGGCATCCTGCACTTTGATGCACACGCCGACGCCTCGATTGACGGCTACGGGTCGTTGAACAGCCACGGATCACCAATGCGCCGGCTGATCGAATCTGGCGCGGTGCTCGGCAAGAACTTTGTGCAGGTCGGTCTGCGCGGCTACTTCCCCGATACCGAGACGCTCGGCTGGATGCGAGAACACGGCATGCGCAGTCACTTCATGACCGAGATTGAGGAGCGCGGTTCAGAGGCGGTCATCGCGACCGCCATCGCCGAGGCACTCGACGGCCCAGACGCCATCTGGATCAGTCTCGACATCGATGTGGTCGATCCGGGCCTTGCGCCAGGAACGGGCACACCAGAGCCAGGGGGAATGCTCTCGCGCGAGCTGCTCCGTGGACTCCGGCAGATCGCGGCGCAGGTCCCGATCGCAGGCATGGACATCGTCGAAGTCTCACCACCGTATGACTGGGCTGAGTCAACGGCGATGATCGCTAACCGTGCCGCCCTTGAAGTCATTAGCGCGCTGGCAAAGCGCAAGGAGTCCGGCGAGACAATTCGTTGGGAGCCCTCCCGCTGAGCGAAACTGCATCCGAGGTACGAAGCCGCCTCCTCGCCGACGAACGAGATCTAACCGCAGGCGCTGACGACGACCTAGCGTATTGGCAGAAGGTGGCGGGGGCCTCGGCTGGCCCGATCTTGGAGATTGGCTGTGGGGCAGGCCGCATCTTAACGGCGCTGAGCGCCAATGAACGACAGCTGATCGGCCTGGATCTCGATGTGGCGGCACTCTCTTTGGCCGCGGAGCGTGCGCCTGCCGCCGAATGGATCTGCGCCGATGGGCGAACCTGGCGTCGCAAGGCAACGGCGGCGAGTCTCGTGATTATCGGCGGTGATCTGCTCTCACTCATCACCGTGCCCGACGACCTGGAGGCGTTGTTGCGCACCGCAGCGCTGCACTGCGGACCCGG
>CAJABS010000063.1 GCA_903938075.1 uncultured Chloroflexota bacterium
GAGCGTCTCGGACGATTGAGCGCCGATCTCCTCACCCTCTCCAGCCGACAGAGCAACGCAGAAGGTGGCGAGCGCATGGTCACCGTTGACCTACATCCGATCAATCTCGACGATGTCGCGCGGGAGGCGGTTGAGCGCGCCGGACCGCTGGTGAAGCGCGTCGGACTTGAACTGCGCGCCAACATTGGTCGCAAGCGCCTCACCATTGCGGGCGACACCGATCGACTGATTCAGTTGGTACTCGGCCTGGTTGAGAACGCGATTCGCCACTCGCCGCCTGCAGGGACCGTGACGATTGGAACTAGCGTCGCGGATGGGTTCGCAACCATCTGGGTCGACGACGAAGGTCCAGGCGTGCCACTCTCTGAGCGCGAGCGCATCTTCGAACCGTTCTACCGCGGCGCCGGGCAGGCGCGCAGCCACGGCGGCGCGGGTCTCGGCCTCGCCATCGCACGCTCCATTGCTACGGCCCATAACGGCACCATCGCTGCAGAGACCGCCGTTGGTGGCGGCGCGCGCATGATCGTGCGCATTCCGCTCGCCGCTACGGAGTAGCCCCCGATGGGTGCTGGCACTCCGGCGATCGCACTCCTCACCGAGCACGGTGTGTCGTTCACGTTGCATGAGTACGAGCTGGAGCCACTGAGCGGCGTGGAGCAGCACCGCGGCGAGCGTGTCGCCTATGGCGAAGCGGCTGCAGCGGCCCTCGGCATCTCACCCGATCGCCTCTATAAGACGTTGGTGCTCGCTATTGAGGGGGCGAAGGATGCGCGGCTGCTCTTTGCCCTTGCCGTGGTGCCGAGCAGTGGCGAACTCTCCGAGAAGGGGGTGGCCGCAGCGTTGGGTGCGAAACGAGCCGCACTCGCTGATGCCGAGAGCGTTCGCCGTGTCACGGGGTACGTGCCAGGTGGCGTGAGTCCACTCGGCTCAAAGCGACCGGTGCCACTACTGCTCGATTCCGGGGCGAGTGCGCACGCTACGATCGTCGTCTCAGCGGGGCAGCGGGGTCGCTCGATTGAACTCTCACCCGCAGATCTCTTGCGAGTTGGAGGGGGCGTTATGGCACCGATCGGCGTCACACGATGATTCGCAGCGCGCGACATCCACACCTTGCCCCGGCATCAACACCAGAGGCACATCCGCAGATTCCTGACTATCTGCAGGCCACGGCGATCAAGCTCGGCGTCGACGGTGTTTCGGTCACCCTTCTGCCAGACGCCGGACTTCGTGTTGGTAGCGTGGTGGTGGCTGGTCGCGAACTGCTCGTGCGTGAAAACGGTCACCCTGCAACGTGGGGAATCTTTCCGATGGCGCCGTGGGCTGGGCGCATGGCGCACGCTACGTTCACCGATCTCGCTGGCACCACACATCAGTTCCCACCAACCTGGGGCGATCACGCCTTCCACGGTCGCCTCTACCAGTGCAGCGCGAACGAGCAGAGCGTTGCAGGAGATGGTAGATCGGCGGTTATGTACGCACCGCTCGATCGTGCCGCCGGTTGGCCGCTCAACGCACGCGCTGAAGTCTCTGCGACACTGAGCGGCAACGCCACCGCCGGTGCCCTGACAATCACACTCACCATTACCGCTGAAGTGGAACAGCACGTCACCGCTGGGTGGCACCCCTGCTTCCGCCGCTTCCTGCTCGATGCAACCTCGCGCAGCGAGATCGGCGCAGAAGGGGTGCTCTCTTTTGCACCGACGGGTGTGCTGGCACGGGACACGACGATGCCTGGCTTGCACCTTGCTGATGTGGTGCAACCTGCCGTTGATGGTGGCGTTGCCGCACCAGGTTCAGGTGCAACCTGGGATGACCCGTTCGTGGGCGTCACCACGCCACCACTGATCGCCTGGGGTGACGACCTCACCCTCTCGCTGGCGGCGGGCCCAGCCGTCACGCACTGGATGGTCTACGACCCAGATGACGCCCTCTGTGTGGAGCCACAGGTAGGCCCCCCAGACGCGTTCCATCGCGGCGGTGCGATCCATCTCAAGGCGGGGGAGCGACTCTCTCTCCCGCTCACCCTGGAGTGGACGGCGAAGATTTGAACTTTCTCACGCGGTGGGGCGTAGGTTTTGAACGAGTACAGGACAGCGCAAGCCCCACTCCACGACGATGAACCGTATGACGACCGCCAGTCGAACCAGTTCCGTGCGCCAGATCGCGCCAACCAGTCCGCCACTGCCGCGGCGCTGGTCCATCACGCCGAGCGAC
>CAJABS010000064.1 GCA_903938075.1 uncultured Chloroflexota bacterium
GCCTTGATGACAAGTCGAAGCTCTGGAAGTTTGCTCCGGGCGACGTTGCCGAACGCGAACACTGGAGCGACTACATGGAGGCGTACGAGGAGGCGATTGAGCGCACCAGCACCGACGATGCCCCGTGGTACGTGACCCCTGCAGATAAGAAGTGGTATCGCGACTTGGTGATCTCGCAGATCATCGTCGACACGCTCAAGGATCTCAACATGCAGTTCCCGAAGCCAGCGAGCGGACTCGACTCGATCGTTATCCCCGACTAGCCCGCCTGCGGGCTACTTTCCGAAATTCGTGCTCTTCACCAGGTCGCCACTGCGCGTAAAGGTGCACCACACGCCAACCTGACGGCCGCGATTAAAGCTGCCGGAACGCATCAGGCTGCCGTCGAGACGAAAAAACTTCCATGCACCATGCAGTTCGCCACCAAGGCGCTGTCCGCGGGCTTTCACTGTGCCGTCGCCGTACTTGATGATTTCGCGAACGGGCTTTGCGGCCTCCATGGTTACTTCGGCTCGAGCACCAGCGAGACGCTGTTAATGCACCAGCGCTGATCGGTTGGCACGTCATACCCTTCGCCCTCAAACACGTGGCCCATGTGCGAGCCGCACTTGGCGCAGCGCACCTCGGTGCGAATGCGTGGGGCGAGTGATCGATCTTCGATCAGTTCAACAGCGTCGTCTGACGATGGCTTATAGAACGACGGCCAACCGCAACCGGAGTGGAACTTGTTCTCGCTGCGGAAGAGCTCGTTGCCACAGGCCTTGCACTTGTAGACGCCCACCGTTTCGGTATCGGTGTACTCCCCAACGAATGGCGCTTCAGTCTCGGCGCGGCGCAACACCTCAAACGAGAGTTGGTCGAGGCGGGCACGTAGCTCCTCCTCGTTGATCTCAATCGGATAGGCGCCGCTCACCTTGATATCGGACCATGCGTCCGATGGGAAGGGCACGCCTGTTTGGCTGTGGCAGTCGTACCCCTTCGGGTTCTTCTCGAGGTAGCGCTGGTGGTACTCCTCGGCCGCCCAGAAGGTCATGCCGTCGGCGGAGAGGACCTCGCTCACGATCGGGCCGTTGCCTGCAGCGGCCAGCGCCGCGCCGTAGAGCTTGAAGCCGGATTCAATCGCCTCGCGCTGGTTGTCGTTCGTGAAGTACACGGCGCTGCGGTACTGCGAGCCAACATCGCCACCCTGGCGGTTGAGCGACGTGGGGTCGTGCATGGTGAGGAACTCCTCGAGGAGTCGGCGATACGAGATCTTCTGGTTGTCGAAGACGACCTTCACCATCTCGGCGTGACCGGTGCTGCCAGTGCAGACCTGCTCGTAGGTGGGTGACTCGGCGTGGCCGCCCATGTAGCCAACGGCGGTTTCGGTAACGCCCGGCATCTGCCAGAAGCGGCGATCAGCCCCCCAGAAGCAGCCAGTGGCGAAGTAGGCAGTTTCAATCATGGGCGTAGTGTGCCACGACCGAAACTAGTAGCGCAGCCCCTCAAGGCTAATGATGCTGGTGTTCCATCCATCCCAGCACGCACCCGGCCAGGCGTATTCAAACGCGGTTCGGTCTTGGGTTCCGACGCCGACAAGGTGAAGGTATCCATCGTTACCGTGCGCGTAATCAATCAGGTAACTCGAGCCTTTCTGGTACACGCTGGAGCAGATCACTGACCAAATGGATTCGTTGTGCTTGAAGTTCCACACCTCAGTCGCCGTCTTCGTCGCAAGATTGATGGCGTACTTCCGTGGCGCGCTGTAGGTGTGGTTGTCGCCGGCTGGCGAGTGGTTGAAGCTCTGGTAGCCGTTATCGAAGAGCATGAGTTTGCCATCTGGCGTGATTGAGACCGCGTGCTGGCCGATCGGCGCAATGCTTCCAGGTGCCATCGTCAGCGCGTACGCCATCAGTGATGGATAGGTCGCCCAGGCCTTACTGAGGTCACCAAGGATCCACTTGATCTGCTTGTCGTTGTAACCGATGCCGATCACGAAGTCTTCACGACCAGAGATGACCAACGTGTTTTGCGCTGCCCAATACGTTGAGGCATTGATGTGTAGCCAATCGTCGCCGTCGCGCACAAAAGCTGACGGATCATCGCCTCCGGCGACCATCGCATCGCGCACGATTTGCGTGATGTTCCAGCGGTCGAGAATCGCACCAGACTTGTTGATCTCGAAGATGGTGGACTCAACGTGCACTGCGCCATCGACTGTAATGTTGGGTTCAATGAGCAAACCGACCTTCCCAAGGTCGTAATTGTGGTGGAAGCCCCACACACCTTCGCTCGCGTAATCGGCGACTTCGGTAAGCGAACCAGTCATGTCCATGCGAAAGAGCTTGCTCCCAGCACTGTAGCCCTCGCTGTTGTCGAGATAGATTGATCCGTTCCAGAAGTAGGCGCCCTGTGAGTTCATGCCCGGTCGACCTGTCCAGCGCACATTTCCGTCAATGTCAAGGATCATTGGTCCAAGACCGCTATTGAGATGCTTCACCAGCATGTAGCTGTAGTCGAGCGGGACAGACTTGTTGCGGGGCGTTACGTCAACCCGCGTTGCCGCGCTGAAGTATTCCGAATAGGGAGCGGTCAGCATTCGCACAGTGGTTGTGATCGCCTTTCGATAGATCTGCTTCACGGTGATGCGCACCGTGTTGTTGTAGCCGGGGTAGAGGCCGAAGATCGGAATCGTGGCCTCTTTCACGCGTGAACCGAGCTTGCGCTGCGCCACGAGATACGCCTTGGAGTAGGTGACGCTGATCGCCTTCGCCGTGCTCCCAGTTTTCGGCACGATCGTGAAGGTGATGTACTGCAAGAGTGACGAAGGAATGCCACGGAGCACGACCTGCCCAACGAATTCGCTTGAGACTGTTGCGCTGCGCAGGGTGAGGCCTGCGGCGGCCTCAGCCGTTGCTGGCGCCGCCAGTGCGGAGATGGCAAGGGCCAGCGAGGTAACGAAGGCAGCAAAGGTGGTCTTGGCGGGCATGGCGAGGAGTCTAGCGGCGTTCGATTCTCACGTCATCAACCGCCACCTCAACGAGGCTTGCACGTCCAACGTCGCCCGCGCCAATCACCACACGAACCACTTGATTCGCCCAGGCGGTAAGTGAGACGCGAACTTGGGTGTATGCCGCGTAGCGATAGCGCGAGGCAGCGAGGCGCTGATGCACAAGCGTGCGGGTGCCGTCTTCGGCCTCGATCCAGACCCGGAACCAGTCGGCCGAGGTCGCCGTGGCGCCGTACGAGAACGAGGCGTTGAAGACAAGATCGCCAGGGTCAGCACCGAGGGTGATCTGCGGTGAGCGCGCGGTGGTGATGCCGTCAAGGTCGTAGCTGTTGGCGTAGCGGCCGGCGAGCGCGCCCGTGACAAGCGCGCGATAGCCTGACGCCGCGTCGCCGAGCTGCATGGTTCGTGTGCCGATGCGCACGCGTGCGGGATCACCTCGCTCAAAACGACCGCTCGTTGCGGTGTCGGTGCCATACGGGTTCACCGCCCACCCTGCCGAGCGTTCAAAGTCATCGAAGCGTGGGCCGCAGCGGCGCTCGGCGAGGCCTGCAGCGTCGGCGGGACAGGCTGCCTGTCCAATGAGCCAGAGGATGGCTGGGCGATTTCCGGCGACCTCCGCCGCCATCACCTCGGCGCTCGGGTAGAAGCGCGACACCTCTCCGGTGTACTCGCCGATCTCCATGAGGATGCTCGGCACTTTATAGGTGTAGTGCATCCAGTCGGTTGAGGTGCCACCGGTTGGTGTGTATCGCGCTGGGGCGTAGTTGTTTCGCGCCGCCATGCCTGCAACAAGCTCGTTCATCGTCATGCGGTCATCAATCGTCATCACGGGGATTCCTGCGGCACGGGGAAAGATTGGCCACGCCACAAACCGCCCAGCTGCGTGTAGGGAGAGGTAGATCGCAATGCGTTGTGTACCCCCGGAAGCGCGCGAGATCACGAAGTCGCGCAAGGCGCTGCTCTCTGGCGCTGAGAATCGTGCGGGACCCGCATACATGCGTGATGTGGGACTACGAACGGTAATGCTGCAGCAGCCCCAATAGGCACTGTAGTTGCGATTGAGGTCGGTGCCGATTGATGTAGATCTCGGGGTCGGTTGACGATTCTTTCGCCAGTTCAGGCCACCTGCAACCGAGAGGTCGTAATCAAGACCATCTGGATTCATTGCAACAACCACCCACGTCACCGTGGAGTCAACCAGGTTGGCGATTGATGGATCGGTAGCGTATCCATCAACGAGTGCCGTAATCGTGTCGAGCGCCTGGGCGACCGTGACGTGTTCGTTTCCGTGATGCAGCGCATCAATGAGCACCTCTGGCTCGCCCTCATCGACCAGAACGCTGTCTGAAATCTTTACGACATAGAGCTGCCGGCCTTCGTAGCTGCTCCCGATCGACTGCACATCAACAATGTCGGGGTGCGCCGCTTCCACCGCGAGAATCTCACTTTCGATCTGCGCATACGTTTTGTAGGGCGCCGGCCACGAGTCACTCGCTTGAGCCGTTGGTGCCGAACTTGCCAGCACAGAGCCAATCACGAGGGCTGCGAAGAGTTGAAGGTGGCGGGTCATCACGTTCAGTATGCACCCAGAAACAGCACCACCCCCACCCGTAGGTGGAGGCGGCGCGTATCTACAAACGAACGAGCGTTACTTCGCGATTGAGCCCTTGCGTAGGCGCAGCCCCACACCCGCGACCGCCGTAAGTGCCGCAAGGAGCACGAGCGCTGTGCTCCACACCGAGCCGTCGCGGTTGGTGCCTGGCAGCAACGGATCAAAGAACGCCACCTCGTAGCCGTATTCGGCATTGCCCATGTACGTAAAGGCGCGGTCACCCAGGAAGACAATCGGCGTGTTGCACTCACAGCCGGCGTATGGGCTCGTGCCCGTTGTTGTTACCGCTTCCACTGTGCTCGCGGCGGTGCCGGTTGTCTGGAATAACGTCCAGCTCGATCCATTGTTTGCGCTAAAGAAGATCACGCCGTCGTGCTCCACGAAGCCAAACGGATACGCACCATCTGACCCCGGCAGAATATCGATCACCATTTCCGTCGTTGTGCCGTTCGTGCGCCAGAGTTCGTATCCGACCGCTCCGGCATTTGCGGTGAAGTAAAGCCAGTCACCGATTGCCCTGAGCTGCTGGGGACTCGACGAATTGATGCCTGGGGTGATGTCCGAAACGAGCTGCAATCCATCCGTCTCGCTAAGGCTCCAGAGTTCCATGCCGGTCTCATCGGTGAAGGCGGTGAAATACACCGTTCCGTTGACCTCTGTGAATTGTCCTGGGTCGCTGTTACCGACGCCCACGTTAATGTCAAACACTTCTAGGTCTATTCCGTCGGTCCCAAAAAGCTCCCAGCCAACGGTAGGCGAGTAGGCCCGAAAGAGAAGGATGTCGTACGCGGCAGAAGCAAACAACTCTTGTGGGTTAGATCCTTCGCCAGGCGTCTCATTGATGTTGGCCGCCAACGAGGTGCCTGATTCGCTGGAGCGCCATAGCTCGTAACCATCCGTACCATTGTTTGCCGTGTAGAAGACTTGTGCGCCGAGTTTTGTGAAGCCACTTGGGTATGAATCACCCGTTGGGTTGATGTCGTACACCATGCCCCCCTCGACGTCGTTGTACAGATACGGCTCAATGCCGTCGGTGCCATTGGTGGCCCTGAACCAAAGCTGGTCGCCCACAACGCGGGCTTCGCTAAATCCACCGCTCCCTGTTGGGTTGATGTCCACCTCTTCGCACCCGTTGATCTCGCCGTTCGTTCGATACATCTCCGAATCGCCGTTCGTTGCCTGGAAATAGAGATGGTCGCCATAAACAATAAGGTTGTACGGGCCCGAGCTTTCACCTGCGTCGGTATCGATATCGCATACGAGTTCTGTTCCAACGTGGGTGGCGTCGGGCGCACCGTCGGTTCGCCAGAGCTCTTGTCCGTGTGTTCCATCGTTCGCTGCGAAGAAGATCTTCCCCGCAAACGAAATGAGTTCGTAAGGGTTCGAGTTTTCGGCCATTGGCCGAAGGTCGATCTGCTGAAGGGTTGGCGGCGTTGCGCCGCGCACCGGAATTGCCGCAACAAGCAGCAGGGCGAGGGCAAGGGTCAGTGAGCGCTTAGCGGGCATGGGCAGGGCTCCAGTCAACTGGCCGCACAGCGGCGGCGTTCCCCGAACCTTACACGAGCCCCAAGCCCTCGACCCCCGCTTCGGCCAAACACTCAGGACCCTCGTTGCGCGCGTTGGAGACGAGGCGGGAGACAGGACGTGGCGTTAAGAGGTTTTCGGGCGCCGGGCCAAGCAGCCCAGCAACATCATCAAGGTGGGTGCCAGCGTCGAGCCAGGCGGCGCGTGCAGCGTCGTCACGCAGCATCACCGGCATGCGGTCGTGAATGCGCCCCACCACCGCATTCGCCTGCGTCGTGATAAGGGAGAACGTCAATGCCCCCTCGTGCTCGGTGGCAATGCCGCCCAGGGCGAATCGCCCGCCCGCGCTCGGCAGGTACGCCCACGGCTGCTTCGGTTCGCGCTTGCCAATGGGGCGCCCGAGCTCGGCGAGGTGTTCGGGGTTCTCCCACTCATAGAAGGCGTCGATCGGCACCAGCACCCGCCCCGTGCGGAACGCGTCTCTAAAGGATGGGAGCGTTGCCACCGTCTCGGCCCGAGCGTTGAAGAGCCCTGATACGTGGGTGGTACGTGCCTTCTGCCAATGCGGGATCAGCCCCCAGCTGCCATACCCCAACTGGCGCCCCTCACCACGCTCCCCTCTATAAGGAGCAATGACAAGTGCCCGGCTCGAGGGAGCCATGTTCCAGCGCGGATACCACCCCGCACGTACCAACGACGTATCGCCTGGTGCCGGCGTGCTCAGGCTCTCGCGCAGCGCCACGCTGAGATCAGCGCCGAACTCCCGGGCGATCTCTTCGGGCGACGTGGCTTGAACGATGCGGCCGCACATGCGGCACAGGATACGCCTCTAGCGCTGCGCAGCCCCACTGCGTCGGCGCAGGCCCGCGCCAACCGCCAGTGTGATCAGCGCGAGTGTGCTGAGTGCCACGGTCCACGCGCTGCTCGTGCCAGCTGCACGATTCGTTTCCGGCAGCACATATGTTGGCTCATCGAGATAGGCGAACTCGCTACCTGTTGCTTCGGAGTACACCGAGCTGAATAGGCGACCGCCCAGCGTCGTGAGTGGTACGCACATACAAACAATGGACTGGTCGCTGTTGATCGGGAAGGGCACACGCTCCGTCACCGTACCGTTGGTGCGGTACACACCAGTGCTCGTACCGTCGCCCGCTACGAAGTAGAGGTAGTCCCCAAGGGTAGTGAAGTTCCACGGGAAACTGTCGCCCGGACCGACATTGATGTCTTCGATGCGCGAAGTGCCTGCAGTAGTGCCGTCGGTGCGCCAGAGCTCATAGCCAGTTGTGCTGTCAATGGCATTGAAGTACAGGTAGGCACCGAGTGTGGTGGGGTAGAGCATGTCCCCGCTGCCACCAACATTGATGTCTTTGACGAGCGTGGTGCCAGCAGCGGTGCCGTCGGTGCGCCAAAGCTCATAGCCGGTGACGCCGTCGTCGGCACGGAAGTAGAGGTGGTCACCGAAAGTGGTGAGGTCGCCAGCGGAGCCGTTGCCACCCACATTGATGTCTTTCACGAGCGTCGTGCCAGCAGCGGTGCCGTCGGTGCGCCAGAGTTCTGCCCCGTTGATGCCGTCATCGGCTTGGAAGTAGAGGTAGGCACCGTATGCGGTGAAGAAACCGGGGCTGCTGCTGCCACCAGCGCTGATGTTTTTCACGAGCGTGGTGCCGGCGGTGGTGCCGTCGGTGCGCCAGAGTTCGGTCCCGTTGGTGCCGTCGTCGGCTGTGAAGTAGAGGTGGGGGCCGTATGGGGTGAAGGTGCCAGGGTTACCACTGCCCACTGCGTCAATGTCCTTCACGAGCGTGGTGCCAGCAGCGGTGCCGTCGGTGCGCCAAAGCTCATAGCCGGTGACGCCGTCGTCGGCACGGAAGTAGAGGTGGTCACCGAAAGTGGTGAGGTCGCCAGGGGAGCCGGTACCCGGGCCTGCGTTGATGTCTTTTACCAACGTGGTGGATGTACCGTTGGTGCGCCAGAGCTCAGACCCGCTGGTGCCGTCGTCTGCTGCGAAGTAGAGATAGTCACCAATGACATCGCTGTCGGACCAGTTAAGGCCGAAAGAACTGTCGCTACCCGGTCGAATGCTGTCGACCACCGTAAAGGTGGGCGGGGTGGTGGCACGCACCGGCACGGCAGCAGCCATGAGGAGCGCGAGGGCTAAAGCAGCAGAGCGGCGGGTCTTCTTGGCGGGCATCTGGGTACTCCTTACGAATGAGCGGGAAGCAGGGTGCCTCCATGGGTAGAGTTTAAGGGAAACATGCCTAGCAACTGGGGTTTGGCGCATCGCCGCAGCGCATGCGAGCCCTCCAAACAGAACCGCCCCCACCCGTGGTGGAGGCGGTTCGATTACTTCACGGAAGTAAATCGTACGAGCGGATACCCGTTAGCGCTGCGCAGCCCAACTGCGTCGGCGCAGGCCCGCGCCAACGGCCAACGTGATCAGCGCGAGGGTGCTGAGCGCAACAGTCCACGCGCTGCTCGTGCTGCCAGCACGATTCGTCTCTGGCAGCACGTAGGTTGGCTCGTCGAGATACGCAAACTCATGGCCCGTGTCGCTAGATTCCATACTTGTGAAGAGCCGACCGCCCACGGCAACGAGATTTGTGTCGTAGCAGTCGCAGTTAATGTTCTGGCCCGCCGCGGGGAACGGCACAAGCTCCGTCACGGTGCCGTTGGAACGGTAAACGAGACTACCTGTTCCATCGTACCCAACGAAGTAGAGATAATCACCGAGAGGGGTGAGGAA
>CAJABS010000065.1 GCA_903938075.1 uncultured Chloroflexota bacterium
CCATGCCCTGGAATCACGCGCGTCGCAGGGTCGAGCGTCCGTAGTCTCCCCAACGAGTCGAGCATGGCCGCAGCGTCACCGCCGGGGAGATCAGTTCTCCCCCATCCACCGAAGAAGAGCGTGTCGCCACTCAGCAGCAGGCCTGCGCTCGCGTCGAACAACGAAATGGATCCTTCGGTGTGACCAGGGGTGTGCAGCACCGTGAAGTTGATGCTCCCCGCGGTGATGCGATCTCCGTCGTTCAGGTCGCGTGTGGGCACGACCGCGGGGATCGGAAATGGTGCAGCAAGCGGCTGTGGGTCGATCAGGCGATGACGGTCGAGCGGGTGCACACCGATCGGCAGCTCCTCGTGATGGTGTGTCGCGTGGTGCGCGGCCAGCGCCGCCATCTCGCCCATGTGGTCCCAGTGACCGTGGGTGGCGAGGGCCAACACCAAGCGCCAACCGCGCTCGGCAAGTTGCGTGGTGAGTTCTGCGAGCGACGGGATCGCAGGATCGACCACGATCGCCTCGCGACGCACCGGGTCACCAACGAGCACCACATTCGTGCGCAGCGGGCCAATTGGCAGAACCTGCACCTCAATCATTGCTGCGACCGTTTGATCGGCTGGAATGCCCGCGGATCGAGTTCGGCGCGCAGCGTCTCCTCACTTGCAGCTGCAAGTTGCACGAGACGTTCAAGGAGTGCAATGCGCCGCGCGGCCTCTTCAGCATCGTGGCGCGCGTTTGGCGTGGGTAGCATGCCCGCCACGCCAACACGATCAAGGCCTCGCCCTCCCAGCGATGCGGCATAGCGCACCGCCCAGAGTAGGATCTCCACCGGCTCCGGGCTCTCATCGCCTGGTGCAGGAACGAGCGCAAGGATCAGTCCGCGTTCACCCGGCCACGTTGCCGCGGCTCGCCATGACTCTGGATCGCGAATCGGATTGATCACGAGGCTCTCGGCTGGAATCTGCAGCCACTCTTCTCGGGTCATACCGACAAGGTTGCCACCGACCGGAAGCAGCGCACGATGGACCCCCGTGGCTGCAGTTAGCCGCTCAACGAGGTGGTTGCGTAGCTCCGGTTTGGCTTGCGTTAACTCTGGGCACTCGATGTAGTGGATTGCAGGGTTGGATTCAACTTCACCACTGAATGCGGTCGGGTCAAGAAGTGCTGCAAACACGCTCAGAACGGAAGGGAGTCGCGCCAGAGCGCGAGATCAAACCAGTTTGCAAAGAGGACCAGCAGCAGCGCGCTCAACATGAGTGTCACCAGAACCTCACCTCCGCGCCAGCTCGTCGCTGCAGCAGTCCAACGACGGCGCATAGACTCCACTCGTGTTGGCTGAATCAGCACACCAAGGATCAGGCCTGTCACCAGTCCACCGATGTGTGCCGCGTTGTCAATGCGGACACCAATAGAGCCACCAATAGAGCCAACGGTGAGACCAATCGCCAGGTTGATAAGAAGGATTCCACCCACGCGACTAAGTGCCTCGCGCATTCCACGCTCAACGAGTGGTTTGTGGGCCCACTCGGCACCAAGGGCGATGCCAAAGAGCGCGAAAACGCCACCTGATGCACCGGTCGAGAAAGTAGCTCCGGACCAGATTCCACTTGCTAAAGATGCGCCAATAACACCAATGAAGTACCAGCTGATGAATCTCCGAACACCGTATAGCCGGAACACAATCTGCCCAGCAATATCAAGTGCAATCACATTCAATCCGAGATGCAGGGCAAGCAACTGCCAATTCCCACTACCGCCGCCATGTACGAAAGCAACGGTGACTAGCCGCCATGGCTCGTTCATCAAGACACCTGCGTTGTACTCAGTCGGAACTAACAAAACCAGTTTTGCAGCAAGAGGCGGATAAAGCTGCGCAAGGAGTGACACGGCAACAGTCGCAATGACGAGCGCGCGCGGCACCCATGCACCGGTCGGTACACCTCGGGCGCGGCGGAAGGCTGCCTGTGAGCGGAGTGACGAGCCGCCCGTCTCTTTGGTGAGCCAGCCGATGCGCGAGGCGATCTCAGCGCGGGCGTCGCTGTTTGGGGCGCTCCCCTCGGCCTGGCGGTAGGTGGCGAGGGCGACGGCGAGGTCGCCGCGGCGAACCTCCTCCATAGCGCGGCGGCGAAGGGCGAGGAAGCGCAGCTCTTGGTCTGCGGAGTTGGTGGCGATCTCGAGATACTCCGCCGCCTCGTCGTCGCGCTCTAGGCGGAGCAGTGCCTCGGCGGCACCATAGGCGGCGCGCTCCGCGAGGACTCGATCGTCACTCGGTGTTGCACCAGCGACCGCTGCGGCGAAGGCGAGTGCCGCCCCCTCAGCGTCGCCGCGGTCAAGGGCGTCCACGCCGAGCTCCATACGGCTCGCAAGGTCGGTCGCTTCGGAGGGTGGGCGGTGCGCTTCACTCATCTGCTGCAGCGTACGCGATGCGCTATTCGGCGGCAGGCGACTCGCGATCAGGAGCAAGGAGGGCTACCAAGAGGTCGGTAACGGCGGCTGGGTCCCCAGCTGGGCGCTCAACTTCGAGCGGCGGCGGAGCGTCGCCGCGCTCGCCGGTCGGCACTCCCGCAGGGTCGACCCCGCTGGCCTCGTCACCACGAGCCGTGCGCTGACATAGGTGCACGCGTCGAGCACCGTAGCGACCACCGAGTCGTCGGCTGGATCCACCAGGAGCACCGCATCGAAACTCGTGAGGTAGCGCAACGCTAACTGCAGGTCGGCCGCATCCATCTCGAGAGGACTCGCGCCATCAACGGAGGTTGACCGCGCGCCGTCACGAATGAGGGCCACATGGCCAATCCCCGCGGCTGCAAGCTGCGTGATGAGTGCCTCGCCCGCTACGTCAACGCCAACCTTGCTCACCATTTCAACAGGCTCGCCAGTAGCTGTGAGGGCGAGTGCCGCGGTGGCGGCATAGCTGCCAAGGCTGTAGGTCGCCCCTTGGGTGCGCGCGCTGAGGGTGCCGATCACAACGATCATGCCGAGGCTGCGCTGTCTGCTTCGACCTGCACGGTAAATCCTTCAGCCTCAAGTGGCCCGGTGATCGCAGCGGCATCCCCAACAATCACGATCTTTTCCGCAGAGGCGGCCAACTCATCGGCAATCAGCGCAATCGCTGCGCGGTTGACGGCAGCGACTCGTTCACGGAAGTGATCTGGCTCATTAGGCGAGAGTCCGAGCACCGTAAGGGCCGCCGCCATGCTGGCCACTGGCGTGGCGGTGCCGAAGCGCAGCGGGAAGGTTCCGCAGAGATAGTCGCGGGCCTCGGTCAACTCTTCGTCGGTTGGTGGCGCGCTCTGCATTGTCGCCAGCTGTCGGCGCGCCTCGGCGAGTGCAGGGGCAGTCACACCGGTCTCGACCGCGGTTCCCGCCATGAATGGGCCGCGCCCGCGGCGCAGATCAAACCGCGCGCCGGCACCGTATGTGTAGCCCTTCTCTTCGCGCAGCACGCGATTGAGCCGCGAGCCGAAGAGGCCACCAATGATCTCGGCGTACACAAGTGCGGCGTGATGGTTGGCGTCGAGTCGTGAACGACCGATGCGGCCGATGCGAATCTCTGATTGCACGGAGCCTGGGCGATCGAGCACCTTCACAAGTGGCGCAGCACCAGGTGTAGTCAAAACGGGTGCCGCTCGATCTGGCTCACCGCGGCCCCAGGTGCCGCCACCTGCGCTGATCTCACTGAGGCGGCTCGCCTCAATCAGGACGAAGGCTGCATCAGCATCAATGTCGCCCGCAAGAACGAGCGTTGGCGTGCCGGTGCGCAAGATCTCCTGGTGTCGCGCAACGACCTGGTCGCGCGTCAGGCGTGCGACGCCGTCGGCGGTTCCAGCGAAGGGTCGACTGTAGGCGGCCTCTGGCGCGTAGAGCGCCGCAGAGAGCGCGTCAACGGCGCGACTTCGTGGGCTCGCATGCGCCTGCTTGATGGCGGCGAGTCGCAGCGCCTTCAGCCGTTCTACGTCGGCTTCAGGGATGCGCGGGGTGAGTGCAATCTCGGCCATCAGATCAAAGACGCCAGCGAGGCGCGAGACCGGGGCCCCAGCGCCCACGGTGAGACTCTCCCAGCCCGACTCTGCACCAATTGACGCGCCGAGCAGCTCGCCCGCCTCAATGAGTCCGTCGGCGTCGTGGTGCTCTGTCCCCTCCGTGAGGAGGCGCGCCAACAGGGCGGAGAGTCCTGACTCTTCTGGGCGCTCCCCTGCTGCACCGCCGCCGAAGAGCATTTGAATCGATGCGATTGGGCGTGATGGCATCGGGAGTAGGATCACGCGCATCCCAGCGCGGGTTACATGCTCAACGGCACGTGGGAAGCGCCAGTCGCGTGGCGCACCAGGCCCTGGCCGTACCGCAGCCTTGCTCATGACTTCTCCTCCGGCACGTACCAGAGCACGATGCGATTCTCCTTCGCAAAGAGCTTCGCAGCCGTCTGCACCTGGTCCGCCGTTACGGCAAGGGCAAGGTCGAGATCGCGATTGATGCGGCCCGGATCGTTCAGCAGGGTGGCGTACATGCCAACCGCATCGGCGAGCTCCTCTGGGTC
>CAJABS010000066.1 GCA_903938075.1 uncultured Chloroflexota bacterium
CTGTGGTCGCTTGAGCATCATCAGCACCAGCACGATGCCGTACAGCACGTACTGGAATTCCAGGAAGTCAATCTGATTGAGCACAGGGATGTTGAAATTCTCCACGAGCGTGTTGAGCTGCTTGAGCAAGATGCTCTGGAAGAGATAGATCACAAATGCCCCAGTTGCGACACCAATGGTGTTGCCCATGCCGCCAAGGACGACCGCGGCTAGGGCGCTGATTGAGACGGCGAAGCGGAACTGGTCAGGCGCGACGATCGTGAGCTTTGCCGCGTTCACCACACCGATAACGCCGGCGATGCTGGCGCCGACGGCGAAGGCCTGAAGCTTCGCGATCACGGTGTTCACGCCGGACGACTCAGCGGCGAGCTCGTCTTCTCGGATCGCGTCCCAGGTTCGGCCAAGACGTGAATCCTCGAGTCGGAAGATCACGATGGTGATCAACGTAAAGATGATCAATACCAAGGCGTACATCGGCCATGGATTGGTGAGGGTGAACTGCAAGATGCCAGGAATGACTGGCTTGTCGATCCCGCCGATGCCGTTCGTGCCATCGGTGAACTTGTCGGCATTCAGCAAGGTGATCGGCACGATCTCACCGAATCCGAGCGTGACGATCGCAAGGTAATCGCCGCGGAGGCGCAGTGTTGGCGCGCCGAGGAGCACACCGAAGATCGCACCGACGACGCCACCCGCGAGGAGCATGGGCCAGAACGGCAGGTGAATGTCGTGCAGGGGTGAGGCGACAAGCGCGTAGGTGTAGCCACCGAGGGCGAAGAACGCCGCGTAACCAAGATCGAGCAGACCAGCGAATCCGATGACCACGTTGAGGCCCATCGCCAACACGGCATAGATCGCGGCGGTAGTGAACGCGTTCACCCAGGCGTTGGTCGACTGGATGCCGTCGAAGGGCGGGATGCGCGTAATAAGGGGGAGCGCGATGCTGATCAACAGCACCGAAACTGCAATGCCAAGGCTGCGATGGCGTCGGAAGTAGTTCCGCACGGGGGCGAACCTCTCGTCGAGTGCGACTCCGAACCGACTCATGCGCGGTCACCCGTGTGTGAGCCGAGGAGTCCGGTTGGTCGGAAGACGAGGAAGACGACGAGGAGCGAGAAGACGATCGCCCCGCCCCAGCGGCCGTAGCCGAAGGCAGAGGCACCAACCTCAACGAAGGCGATGAGGAACCCGCCCAGGGCGGCACCAGCCGTATTGCCGATGCCACCGAGTACCGCGGCGGTAAAGGCCTTCAAGCCAGACTGGAATCCGAGGCCGAAGCTGGTGTTGCCGTAATAGAGGCCGTGCACGACGCCCGCGGCACCGGCAAGGCCCGAGCCGATCAAGAAGGTGATCATGATCGTTCGATTGATATCCACGCCCATGAGTGACGAGGCGTCACGGTCCATTGAGGTGGTGCGCATGGCGCGACCGGTGCGGGTGCGCGAGATAAAGAGCTGGAGCACCACCATCAAGATCAACGCCGAGGCAATCACGAAGAGGTTGAGGAGCGGGATGCGGGTCTCGCCCACCATGATCACCCACTCGATCGGAAAGACTTGCGGCACCTTCACGATGGTTGGGCCGAAGGTGAACTGAATGATGTTC
>CAJABS010000067.1 GCA_903938075.1 uncultured Chloroflexota bacterium
GGCTCCGTGATCGACGCGGGGACAGGCCTCGTACTGGTGCTGAACAAGTGGGACCTCATTGAGAAAGACGGCTTCACCTTTGACGAGATTGAAGGGAAGCTCCGCCGCCAAGCACCGTTCCTTGATTTTGCTCCGCTTGTCTCCATCTCAGCGGTGACTGGGTTGCGCGCAACGAAGGTGCTCGACGCTGCGGTGGCCGCCGCCGACGCGCGCAATCTACGTATTCCAACCGGCGTGCTGAATCGCCTGATCGCTGAGGCGGTGGCCCGCCAGGAGCCGGCCCACAGCGGCAGCAAGCGCCCAAAGATCCTCTACGCCGCTCAGGCCTCGACACCACCCCCAACCTTCGTCGTCTTCGCACGAAACGCCGCCCAGGTGCACTTCACCTGGCAGCGCTTCCTCGAGAATCAGATCCGCGAGAAGTACCCACTCATGGGTACGCCGATCCGCATCGTTGTCCGCGAACGGGAGGCCGAAGAGGGGCGAGAGCGTGGACGCTCCTCGCGCTCAACCAAGCGGGCGCCCGCAAAGGCAAAGCCAGACGCACGCGCATGAGCACTATCCGCATTCTCGGCGCAGGCGCATGGGGGACCGCCCTCGCACTCCTCTGGAGCCAAGAGCAGGGGGAGGGTCGCCCAGCCCCGGTCATTGAACTACTCGCTCGAACGACTGACGAAGCGGCGCTTCTCCGCAGCGCCCGCATCAACACGCGGCGCCTCCCCGGCGTCGCCCTACCCGTGGCAATCAACATCTTCAGCACCACCGATGATCTCCCTTCGCTGCGTGCCGAAGACACCTTCGTCGTCACCATTCCCTCTACGGAGCTCGATCCAGCAACTGCAAAGCAGATTGTTCAGGCCGCTGGAGAGGCGCCCGTGGTCATCGCGTTAAAAGGTCTGTCGCTGAACGGTGCTCGCCCCTCCGAGCTTCTGATTGCTGCTGGTGCGGAGGTGGAGCGCCTCGCCATCTTGTCTGGCCCAAACCTCGCCAGCGAGATCGCGATCGGAAAGCCCGCAGCCGCAGTCCTCGCTGGACCAGACCACTTGGTAGAAACACTTCGTGCTCGCCTCGTGCGCCCTGCCTTTCGCATCTACCTGACCGACGACGTCGTCGGTGTTGAGATCAGTGGTGCGCTCAAGAACGTCATCGCCATCGCCGTAAGCGGTGTCCGCGCGCTCGGATACGGTGAGAATGCCGCTGCGGCGCTCCTGTCGCGTGGCGTTGCCGAGATGGCGCGCCTCGCCGAGGCATGCGGCGGACGCATAGAGACCGCCTGTGGACTTGCAGGTGTGGGCGACCTCGTTGTCACCTCGTCGAACACCGGTTCACGCAATGCAAAACTTGGTGCGCTCCTTGCCAGCGGTATGAGCGTGCAGGCCGCCGTCGATAAGATTGGCGCGACGGTGGAGGGGATTGGCACCGCACACGGCGCGCTGCAGCTTGCAGCGACACATAAGCTGGAGATGCCCATCACCGCAGCAGTTGTTGCAGCGTTGGATGGCGGAACGACCATTGAGGCACTCGCGCGCGCGTTGCTCGGCCGCTCACCAGCGGGGGAGTGGCGCTAGGCTTCCTGATACACTGCCGAAACTTTGGACCCACTCGGGGCGTAGCGCAGCTTGGTAGCGCGCTTGCATGGGGTGCAAGAGGTCGCTGGTTCGAATCCAGTCGCCCCGACCACAGCTCTGCGCAATAGAAAAGGCCCGGGGTTTCCCCCGGGCCTTTAGTGCTTGAGCTCAGTCTGCAACGCCTGTAGTGCGGACCAATCAGTACTAGACCTGAACGCTATTGCCTCACGGGTAAGTGCAATGATTTGATCTGGCGATGTAGTACCCGCTTGGATAGCGATTCCAACTGGCATAAGGATTATATGCTGTTACATAGTCTGCATCGTAGTCGGAATAGTTGAACACAGATTTGCAACCCGCGATATACCCCTTAGAGTAGCCAGACTTCTCTCCCGCGCTTTCACCTTGGGAATACCCAATGCTAATTCCTTCAGTTTTCCCAGCAGAAAATCCCTCCGCCCTTCCGTCTGTAAATCCGTCCGCTGTTCCTTCTGAGTAGCCCCTTTGTATGCTTAAAGCATTAAGATATATAATATATATTCTCCGTTGCGGTTCATAGTCAGAATGCTTGTCTTTGCTTGGTACGA
>CAJABS010000068.1 GCA_903938075.1 uncultured Chloroflexota bacterium
GCCTGTCGCCTGCACCTCAACGGGCATTGGCTGCCCCTCCACAGCGATCGCCGCCGAAGAGCTGCACGCGATTGGTGCCGATACCTTCATTCGCGTGGGCACCTCAGGCGGCATGCAGCCCGGCATGCAGACCGGTGACCTGGCGGTGATCAGCGGCGCCATTCGCGACGAGGGGACGAGTAGCCACTACCTACCGATGGAGTTCCCCGCCGTTGCCGACCTCGATGTGGTGCTGGCGATGCGCGACGCCGCGCGTGAACGCAGCGTGCGCCACCGCGTGGGCGTCGCACAATCGAAGGACTCTTTCTATGGCGAGGTTGAGCCGGAGCGCATGCCAATCTCAGGCGACCTCGAGCGTCGCTGGAAGGCGTGGATTGGCGGCGGCGCCATCAGCTCCGAGATGGAGTCGGCCACCCTCTTCATCGTTGCCGCAACGCTACGCGCCCGAGCGGGCGGCATCATGGTCTGCATCGGGAGCCCCTCGATGACGCACGAAGAGTCACAAGCCTCGATGAAGGGCTTCTCAATTGACCCCGTGATTGATACCGCCGTGCACGGGCTGCGCCTGCTGATTGCTCGCGACCGCGCTGCTGGGGCATAGCCTCGATCGCTAACCCCGCTATCCTGAGCGCATGACCACCCCACGACGCCACGCCATCACCCTGATCCCTGGCGACGGGGTCGGCCCCGAGGTTGCCCTCGCGACGAAGCGCGTCCTCGACGCCGCTGCCGCAACGGCGGGCGTTGCCTTCGATTGGGAAGAGGCGGAAGCTGGCGCCGAGGTCTTCAAGAAGGGTGACACCTCTGGTGTACCAAAGGAGACCCGCGACAGCATCGAGCGCACCCGCGTTGCCCTGAAGGGGCCACTTGAGACACCCGTTGGTTTCGGCGAGAAGAGCGCGAACGTTACGCTGCGCAAACTCTTTGAAACCTACGCGAACGTTCGACCTGCGCGTGAGCTCCCAGGCGTGCCAACGCGCTACAAGGGCGAAGGGATCGACATGGTCATTGTTCGCGAGAACGTCGAAGACCTCTACGCCGGCATTGAGCATCTACAGACACACGATGTCGCACAAGCCGTAAAGCTCATTAGCCGCACCGGCTCCGAGAAGATCATTCGCTTCGCCTACGAGCTTGCGCTGCGCGAAGGTCGCCACAAGGTCACCACCGCGAGCAAGGCGAACATTCTGAAATTCACCGAAGGGCTCTTCAAGCAGGTCGGCGAAGATCTCGGCAAGGAGTATTCGTCACTAGAGGCAAACCACCTGATTATCGACAACGTTGCGCACCAGATGGTGAAAGACCCTGCGCAGTTTGATGTGGTGGTTGCTACCAACCTGCACGGCGACATCATTAGCGATCTCGCATCAGGCCTTGTTGGTGGCCTCGGATTTGCGTCGAGCGCGAACTACGGCGATGGCGTGGCAATCTTTGAGGCGGTACATGGCTCTGCGCCGAAGTACGCCGGCAAGAACGTCATCAATCCAACCGCGTTGATCCTTTCGTCAACGATGATGTTGCGCCACCTGGGCGAGACCGATCTCGCCGACGTTGTTGAGGACGCAGTACTTGCAACGCTTGAGGCTGGCAAGGCGCTGCCACAAGACGTGGTGCGCCAGCAAGGGGGCGACGTTGAAGCGGCGACGAGCACGAGCGGCTTTGCCGATGCGGTGATTGAGAGCCTTGGCGCGCGCCCAACAACGGTGCCTGCCGCTGCAAGCCGCCCACGACCTGTGGATGTGAAGCCGCACGCGCGTTGGACGAGCGGCGAGGCGCGTGAGCGCGAAGTGGGCCACGCCCGCGTTGTTGGCCTTGATCTCTTCCTGCAGTCGCTGATGGCACCGGCTGAACTTGGTACCAAGCTCTCAGCACTTGCCGGCCAAGAGCTCACCCTCAAGATGATTGAGAGCAAGGGGACGGTGGTGTGGCCAAACGCCGCACCGGCATTCGATCCAACTGGCCTCTTCCGTGCACGATTCCTGGCACGCGCCGATGGCTTCGATTTGCCCGACGAGACACTGCTGGCACTTGCCGCTCGTGTTGCCGGTGTGGCGCCATGGGTGCACCTGGAGAAGCTCCGCGTCTGGGGTAGCGAAGAGGGATTCACCCGCGCCCAGGGCGAGTAGTCAGTGACCGCTCGTAACTCGGGTCAATCCAATAGAGGGGGACGTATGCAGTTCATTGCCTTGGCACTCTTCATCTTCGCAGCTGGTGTCGGCTCGTCGGTGCAGTCCATCTTGAATGCCGAACTTGGGCGGCGCACCGATCCGGTGAGCGCAGCCGTTGTCTCGTTCATTGGGGGCCTTGCGGTGCTGCTCGTGGTCGCGTTACTCAGCGGCAAGCTGCAGCTCGTAGAGGCCACAAAGGTGCCACCACTCCTGCTCACCGGCGGCTTGTTTGGCGCACTGATCGTGACCGGATTCGCCACCACCGTTCCAGTGCTCGGCGTAACGGAGGCAACCCTCATCTACATCCTTGGCTCACTCGGTGCCGCTCTCGCTATTGACGGGTTCGGTCTTCTCGGCGCACCGGCTATTCCGGTCACCGCCACGCGGGTCGCCGGCATCGTGCTCGCTGTGGTCGGATTCCTCCTCGCTCGACGATGAGCAACGAGCGTCAACGCATCGTTCGCCCCGATCAGATTGACGGCGCTGAGGCGCTGCCGCACGCACTCCCAGGCGCCGAAGAGGAGGCGCCAGACGCAGGCGATCTGATGCGTGGCGTGCTCGTTGACGAGCGCTACGAGCCAGGGATGATCAAGCTCGATCGCCAGCCTGTGCCAATTGCCGACGACGGACTCCCCGCATTTGTTCCGGAGTCTGATCCAACACCACTGCGCGGCGGCTACATCTACCTCAGCTTCGTCGCACTCATCTGCGGAACGATCGTGATCAGCGCGCTGAACCTTGGCGCGAAGTGGAGTGACGGCATCGTGAAAGTACCGCTGCTCATTGGCTCCATTCCGCTCTTTATTGCCATGGCTGAAGCGGCGCTGCGCATTGCGCGCTCCGTTGTTGCCTGGTGGCCGATCAGCCGCGGACGTGCGCTCTTTCGCGCCGGGTGGGTGCTGATGATTGCGGCCTTGGCGTCGATCGTGCTCGCCGCTATCTGGGTGGCGCTGAACGCCTAGCTCGCGAGCCCCGCGATCAGGTGATCAATCGACGTGCGCAAATACTCTTCCACCCGCTGCCCCGCCATCACGGCGAGCATTGGATCGAGCTCGGTTGAGGTTCGCCACGAAGCGTTGCTGCTAGTCGCGCTCGCTTCGGTCAAATCAACAAGGGCAACAACAATCGCGTGACCGCCAATATCGGGTCGCACTTTTAGTCGTAGATGCAGTCGAGTCACGCCACCATCAAGCACCTCAACAGTGCGACGAATCGAGATCGCAGCCTCAATCGGAATGCCAGCAACCTGCGTCGCGAGTCGGCCCTCCATGTGCTCTGCATCAATGCGATGTAGGCCATCGCATCCAGGAATCAGCTTCGCAATGTGCTCAGGGCTGTCACTTGCCGCAACGAGTTGCGCAACAGATTTCTCGAGCAGTGCCTGGCCAACGATTTCGCTCATCGGCCGCTCAGTAGAGCGTCACGACGTCGGGAGGGAGCTCAAGGTCAAAGGCGCTGGCGGGAATTGATGCATCAACCTCAAACGCGGTGCAAAGCGCGCTGCGTACAAGTTGTGCACCACGGAACTCTTCAACACCAAGCAAGACGCCGGTGAGTCGATCGAAGGTGACGCGGAAACGGAAGTCGGCGCGGTCGCCATCAAGGGCAACGGCACGCGGCGCTGCAGCCTCAATGGTGAGCGCAATGCGACCCGCAACGCTTGTCTCGTGCACGGCACCGAGAACGGCACCAGTGAGGACGCTGCTGCAGAACGATCCTGGGCGCACGAATGTGGTTGCCCAACCCTTACCCGGAAGCGGACCCATATCGGTCGGCACGCGCGAAGTCTGCGGAAGACCGCGGTCATCGAGTCCGGTAGGTGCCGCGCGGTGTGGTCGGCGCGTCGTGGTGTTGGTCACTGCGTTGTAGCCGCGCACATCGGCGCCGTCGGTGATCCAGACCTCGTAGCCGCCCTGTGGATGCACGGTGGTGACGCGGGCGTGGGGTCGGTCCATCAGCAGCTCGACGGATCCGAGGCTCTCACCTGCGGCCGTGACAGCGCGCTCCTCAATGCGGAGGCGCAAGGTGCGGAAGCGGCGCTCGGCGCCTGCGGCGAAGTCAAAAAGGGCAGCCGCTGTGGGGAGCCCAGGGGTAAGGCTGGTCGCGATCGGAGGGAGGTCGGAGGCGATCGGTACGAGGGTCTCGCTCATGGCTCCATCCTAGCCGAGGGGCGGGCGTAGACTGAGCCCATGAGCAGTAGCGCACCACTCTCCCAGAGCAGCACCCCGGGCCGCCCCCTGAAGGAGGCCTGGATCGTTGAGGCGCTGCGCACCCCCTTCGGTCGCTACGGCGGCGCGCTCTCGGGCGTGCGTCCCGACGACCTTGCCGCCACGGTGCTCGAAGCGGTCGTCGCTCGGAGCGGCATCAACGCCGCCGATATTGACGACGTGATCTTGGGCTGCGCCAACCAGGCCGGCGAAGACAACCGCAACGTTGCGCGCATGGCACTCCTTGTTGCTGGCTACCCCGTTGAGGTGCCTGGTCAAACCGTGAACCGACTCTGTGGCTCGGGCCTACAGGCCCTCGCCGCCGCCGCCAACGCGATTGCAGTTGGCGATGCCGAAGTGGTCGTTGCTGGTGGCGTTGAGAGTATGAGCCGCGCACCACTCGTCACCTTGAAGCCAGAGAGCGGTCTCGAGCGCGGTAATCGCGAGCTGGTCGACACCACCATCGGTTGGCGCTTTGTGAATCCGCGGCTCCATGCGAAGTACCCAGCGATCTCGCTCGGCGAGACGGCGGAGCGCGTTGCCGACCAGTGGCACGTTTCTCGCGAGACACAAGACGAACTCGCCCTCGCATCACAGCAGCGCGCCGCAGCTGCCGGAGCAAGCGGCATCCACGGCGAAGAGATCGTGCCAGTCTCCATTCCACAGCGCTCAGGCGCACCGATCGTTGTTGATCGCGACGAGCATCCGCGACCTGATACGAGCGCCGCCGCACTTGCGAAGTTAAAGCCCGCCTTCGCCGCTGACGGCACGGTCACTGCTGGCAACGCATCAGGCATTAACGATGGCGCTGCTGCACTCCTTGTTGTGGAGTCGGAGCGCGCGCGAGCCCTCGGTTTGAAGCCGTATGCGCGCATCGTTGCAACGGCGGTTGCTGGCGTTGATCCGTCGGTGATGGGTGCAGGGCCGATCCCAGCGATTCGCAAACTGCTGGAGCGCACCGGGCTCACCGTCGCCGACATCGATCGTGTGGAGCTGAACGAGGCGTTCGCGAGCCAGGCGGTCGCCTGTATAACTGAGCTGGGGCTCGACCCAGCGAAGACGAATGTGCACGGCGGCGCCATCGCGCTTGGCCACCCCCTCGGTGCCTCTGGTGCCCGTATGGCGACCACACTTGTGCGTGAACTACGCCGCAGCGGAGGCCGCTACGGGATCGCCGCCATGTGCGTAGGCGTGGGTCAGGGGATCGCCATGTTGGTAGAGCGCGTCGAGGCGTAGCCGCGCTAGAATCTCAGTCACAGCAGCGGCAGATGCCGAAGGAGGAGCGATGTTGAACCAGGAGCCACAGGTCGCCAACGAGGCGCCAGCCGGAGCACCCGTTCTCGCCCTCACCGACAACGCCGCCGCCAAGGTTCTTGAGCTTGCCAAGGGCGAGACGAATCCACTGATCGGCCTGCGCGTCTATATCGTTTCAGGCGGCTGCAGCGGGTATCGCTACGGCATGATGCTTGACGATGTTGAGAATCCGGGCGACAGCGTCTTCATGGCGAACGGCGTGCGCGTCTACGTTGATGAGAAGGCCGTGCCACTCATTCAGGGCTCAACCGTTGACTACGTTGACGCGATGATGGGAGCCGGCTTCACCGTCGAGAATCCGAACTCTGTTGGCGGCTGCGGCTGCGGCTCCAGCTTCCGCACGGCGGATTCGGCGGGACAGGCCTCGGCCTGCAGCCACTGACCTGGAGCAGAACGGCGACGCGCCGAAACTGATCCCGCTCTTCCCGCTGCAACTCGTTCTCTTCCCAGGCGTTGCCCTACCGCTGCACATCTTTGAGTCACGCTATCGCGTGATGGTGAAGCGTTGTCTTGAGCTCAACCAACCGTTCGGAGTAGTTCGCTCTGGCAACGACGGTCTCTCCGAGATCGGTACCCTCGCCGAAATTCGTGAGGCAACGCGCTACATCGATGGGCGCTGGGACATCGTGGCGCTTGGCACCCAGCGTTTTCGCATTACGAACTTTGATCGCAGCGCCCCATACCTACAGGCCGAGGTTGAGCTTCTCGATGAGGCGGTGGGCGAACCGGCCGAGCGCGTGCGCGCCACAGCAGAGCGTGTCTCGGACTTATTCATCGACTATCTCGAGCTACTGCGCGGCGTGGACGAGGGTGAGCACGACCACGACCACGAAGATGAGGAGGAGGGCGACTACATCGAAGACGATGAGGTGACCCCCGAAGCCATTGACGAAGCACTCGAAGAAGAGCAGGGTGCGGCGCTCAGCCAAGAGGTCGTCTCCGAGATTGAACGTCTTCTTGTGGCGTCAAACACCGCCGCTGGGCCGGCCAAGATCACCGAATACAACGCTGGCGACGACGAGTCTCCCGACGACGAGGGCGACCCTGATGGCGAGTTGCTGGCAACGGCCATCGATCGCCTCTCGGGGAGTGACGACCCAGTCGGCCTCTCGCACGTTGTTGGCGGTGTGGTGCAGCTCACCATTGAGCAGCGCCAAGCGCTCCTTGAGGCTCCCGATGCGCTGGCACGCCTCACCCTGCTCGCCGCCCATCTTGATCGCGAGAATCTGCTGCTCGCCGAGGGGATTCGCCCATGGCAGGCCGACACCACTGCACTTTCAGAACGCCGCAACTAAATCCCACCCGCAGCGGATACGATGCGCGCATGAGCCCAACCCGCCGCATGTGGATCGACACCGACACCGCGTCTGACGACGTCGTCGCCATTGTCATGGCGTTGAAGCATCCGAACACCGAAGTCGTTGGTATGTCAATCGTGATTGGCAACGTGCCGGTGGAGCTCGGCGTGCAGAATGCCCTCTACACCAATGAGCTGTGCGGCAAGAGTATTCCTGTACACGCAGGTGCAGAGATGCCGCTCGTTCGACCATTCGCCACCGCGCAGCATGTGCATGGCGCCGACGGAATGGGCGACATCGGACTACCGCTGAAGGGGCGCAAGGCCACCAGCAACAACGCAGTGCACGAGATGATTGAAGCCTTCCGCAAGGAGCCAGGAGAGCTTGAACTCGTTGCGCTTGGGCCGCTCACCAACCTTGCCCTTGCCATTCGCATCGAGCCGCAGTTTGCTAGCTGGGTGAAGCGCTGCGTGCTCATGGGCGGCACCGGTGTGCTCCCAGGCAACATCACCCCACTCGCCGAATTCAACTGGTGGGTTGACCCAGAGGCGGTGCACATCGTGTTGGAGTCCGGCATGAAGGTGGAGATGGTCGGCTGGGATGTCTCTGTGGCCGATGCGGTGATTGACGATGCGCTTGCCGCTGAGTTGCGCGCGCTCGGACCGCTCGGTCAGTACAGCATCGACATTCAACGTATCTTGCGAAAGTTCTGCGAAGAGTCGTCAAAGCTGAAGGGCTTTGACTGGCCAGATCCAATTGCTATGGCCGTCGCACTCGAGCCCGACATCGCGACCAGCGAAGCGCATCTTCGCGTTGAGGTGTCGCTCGGCCTTGGACACGAACGCGGACAGA
>CAJABS010000069.1 GCA_903938075.1 uncultured Chloroflexota bacterium
ACGGCGGCACAGCCAAAGATTGGCGACTACGCCTTCACCACCCTTGAGCCAAACCTTGGCGTGCTCGAACTTGGCATTGACGATGGTCGCCGGCCGACGATTGCCGATCTACCAGGACTGATCGAGGGGGCGTCGATCGGCGCGGGTCTCGGCTTCGCCTTCTTGCGACATGCCTCGCGAACGCGCGTGCTGGTGCACGTGGTCGACGCGTCTGCCCCCGACCCAGTACGAGACGCGGCAATCATTCGCACGGAGCTTGAGGCGCACAATCCGGCGCTGCTCGAGAAGACCACCCTGATTGCCCTCAACAAACTGGATCGACCCGAGGCGAAGGAGCGCGAGGCGGAACTTACCGCAGCGTTCCGCGAGCTCGGCTTGCACGTGCTGCCGATCTCGGCGGCGGGCGGCGAGCGCGGTGAGGGGATCGCTGCGCTGCGCGATGCCTTGGCCGACCTTCTCCCTGATGCAGAGACCCTCTCATACCCGGCTGAGCCCGCCGGCGTGGTGGTGCACCGCATCAATCCGATCGCCTCGGTTGGCTTTGAGGTTAGCCGCGAGGGCGAGGGCTTCCGCGTTCGCGGGAAGGCAATCGAGCGGCTCGTACATCAGACCGACTTTGCTCGCGATGAATCTGCGGAGCGATTCCAGCATGAGCTTGCGCGACAGGGGATTGAATCTGCGCTGCGAAAGGCCGGCTGCCGTAGCGGTGACACCGTCATGATCGGTGAGCTCTCACTCGAGTGGGATGACCCAGACGACGCATCGCTACTCAACGCGGCGGAAGAGGCTGAGGCGCTGGAGCTTGACGGCGTGCTCTTGGCTGCAACACCGAACAACGATGGGGAGAGCGAAGGGTGAGCGGCATCGGTATTCTCGGCGGAACGTTTGACCCAATCCACGATGGTCACCTTGCCCTCGGGCAGGCCGCCTACGAGCTGCTGAAACTTGACCAGGTGCTCTTTGTTCCCGCCGCGCGGCCTCCGCACAAGGTTGCCGATCGTGTCACCGATCCTGAGGTTCGTTGCCGAATGGTTCAACTCGCGATTACTGGGAATCCAGCATTTGAGTTGAGCCGCATGGAGATTGATCGCCCTGGACTCTCGTTCACGATTGACACGCTTCGGGCGATCACGGCGGAGCGGCGCGCGGGTGGTGCCGCGCCAGAGCTCACACTGATCCTCTCCGTAGAGTCACTCCTCGGATTCAATGAGTGGGAGGATGCAACCGGAATCCTCGATCTGGCACGAGTTGCAGCACTGCCACGACCTGGCACGCCAACCCCAGACCGAGCCTGGCTTACGCGTCACTTCCCAGGTCGCGAAGATCGCTTCCTCTATCTCGATGGCTTCCACCTCTCGCACGCCTCTCGGGAGTTGCGCGCGTTGGCTGCGCGTGGTCGATCGTTGCGCTATCTCGTCCCCGACGCTGTAGCCGATTTCATTCGAAGTGAGGGGCTCTACCGCGGTCGACCCGAACTGGTGCTCGAGCGCCCAGTTGAAGTGGAAGATGTCCCTGTTGATCCTGCCTCGTAATCGCGCAACCGTTAGTGCGGTACGCTGAGGTCATGTCAACCAAACAGCAAACAGCCATTGAGCCACACGACCTTGCACGAAAGGTTGCCCTCCTTGCGGAAGAGAAGAAGGCGGCCGACATTCTTGTGCTTGACGTGAGTAGCCTCACCACCGTTACTGAGGCGTTTGTGATCTGCACCGGTGGCTCTGAGCCGCAGCTTGCCGCCATCACCGAGAGCATCGTCAGCGGCATGGCCGAAGAGGGAATCACCCCGGCTCACCGTCATCGCGCCGCCGCCTCGCACTGGATCGTTTTGGACTACGGCAGTGTGATCGTGCACATCTTCACGCCGCCAGAGCGCGACTTCTACAAGCTTGAACAGCTTTGGTCTGATGCGAAGGTGCTCGTCCGAATCCAGTAGCGCTACTTCGGGAGCAGACTCTTCACAATTCGATTGATGTCGCTCTGCCGTGGGCGCCAACCGAGCTGACTCTGCGCCCGCGAGATGTCAGCCACGAGGCGAGGCGGATCGCCGGCACGACGGGGGTGTTCTTGCACCTCAATGTGTGCACCAGAGGCCTTCTCAATCGCCTTGATCGCCTCGCGAATGCTTGTGCCCGCACCGCTCCCGATGTTCAGGGCGGTGAACCCGTGGCTCCCTTCAGTGGCAACCTTTTCGGTCGCGGCAACGTGCGCGGCGGCAACGTCGGCAACGTGCACATAGTCACGGATGGCGGTGCGATCTGGTGTGGTGTAGTCGCTCCCATACAGTTCAAACGGCACCCCAGTTTGGGCTGCGTTCATGAGGCGTGGCAGCAGGTGCGTCTCTGGGTGATGGCGCTCAGAAACCTGCTCCGTTGCACCCGCCACATTGAAGTAGCGCAACGCGATCGCAGTGAGTTCATGCGCTGCGGCGTACGCGCGGAGCACCTGCTCGAAAGCGGCCTTCGTTGCCCCATACGGGTTGACTGGTGCAAGAGGGAGCTCCTCATGGAGCACGTTCGATGAAGAGGCGCCATACACCGCAGCGCTGGAAGAGAAGATCAGGCGCTTCACACCAACGGCAATCGCGGCGTCGAGCAGGGCGATGCTGCCGACGAGGTTCGTCTTGAAGTACCGCTCTGGCTGCGCCACGCTCTCGGCAACGATGCTCAGCGCGCCAATATGCAAGATCGTGTCAATCCGGGCGTCGCGCAGCAGGCTCTGCATGCGGTCTCCGTCAGCGAAGCTGCCCACGATCGAAGAGGCCTCATTCGGGATTGTGTCGGCGTGCCCCGTGGAGAGGTCATCGAGGATGACGACACGATGCCCAGCGGCGATCAGGGCATTGGCGCTTGCAGCGCCGATGTACCCAGCCCCACCAGTTACCAAAATCGTACGTGGCTCGAGCGTCATACCGAGAGTCTACGCGATGGAATCTCGCCCTTCGCTTGCGACGACCCTCTCGCTCCAGGTGAGGAGATCACCTTCGGTGTTTGCCACGCGGCGATGGGCGACGTCATCAACGAGTCGCGCGAGGAGTGCGGCGACCCACGGTCCCGGCGTGCGACCGAGGCGTGCCACCAGCTGGTCGCCCCCAACGGCGAGATCACTCGCTGCCGCGGGGAGCTGCTCCTCATCAGCCTGAACGCAGGCGCGAAGAAGCGCGGCGGCGGCGCTACCAGCCCGACTGGCGGCAACACGGCGACGAAGCTGCCGTGCGGCGTCTCGGGGATCGCCGGTGGCGGCGGCGGCCACGATGCGGAGTGCTGCCCCATTAACGTGACCTCGCTCGGCCGCGTTCTCCGCAGCGGCAACGGCGCGATCAAGGGCGCGAATCTGCTGGATTGCCGCAATCGTTGCTCGTGGTCGACGCCACGATTCAAGGAGTGCTGCCACATCTTCGTCGTCGGCGATCGGCAGAAGGAGCTCGCTCATGCGCCCCAGGGGATCTGGTGCATCGGGGAGCGCATCGCCGCCGACGGCTTCAACACGCGTGCCAACCTCAGCGCTCCACTCCGCCGCAAGCGCGGGTGCGATGGCGGCAAGGATGCCGAGATCTGCAGCAAGCTGCAAGGCGCGCGCGGGGCGCGCAGCGGCAAGGATCCCTTCGATCTCTGCGCCAATTCGTTCGCCAGAGAGGCGTGCAGTCAGAGGGGCATCGCGCTTGATTGCTGTGGCGGTTCCTTGCTCCACTGTCAGATCAAAGCGTGCAACAAACCGAATCGCACGCAGCATACGCAGCGCATCTTCAATAAATCGTTCGGCCGGATCACCAACCGCGCGCAACAAACCGTTGACTAGATCCTCAGCGCCGCCATGGGGATCAACGATCGCGCCGTCGGCGACTGGATCGGCGCGTCGACTCGCCTCAGGGGCGAGACCAAACGCGATCGCGTTGATCGTGAAGTCTCTGCGCGCGAGGTCACCATCGATACGCGGGAGGAAGGTGACCTCGTCGGGGCGCCGGGAGTCGCTGCTACCGCTATCGGCGCGGAAGGTGGTGATCTCACGCACAACTCCGTCGCCCGTGGGAACACCAACGGTGCCGAACCGATTCTCGTAGGTGGCGCTCGGAAAGAGCGCACGCAGCTGGTCTGGTGTCGCCTCTGTGGCGAGATCCCAATCGGCAGGGACTCGTCCAGCAATCACATCGCGAACGGCACCGCCGACAACATAGGCGCCAAATCCCGCTGTGCGAAGTGCGCGCAGCAGATCGGCAACGTCACGAGGGATGGCGGCGCGAACCGCCGCCGCAGGGGTCACGCGCCGCTGGCCGCGGCGCTATCAGAGATAAAGAGGAAGTCGCGCCACGCCGAGTAGG
>CAJABS010000070.1 GCA_903938075.1 uncultured Chloroflexota bacterium
CGGCCAGCTCCAAGGCCGGCTGATCTGCCCGCGGGTAAAAGCGCGCGTCGCATTGGGCTGGCTGGTGTTGCCGATGGCAGAGAACTGGGTCAGGTCTGCGTCTACCGCCCAATTAAGCCCCGACAAGCCGCCCAGCCGCGCGTTATTGAGGCCGTATCTCGTGGTCAGCTGGGGCAGACGGTCATAGGGCGGCACGATGGGGGAGCTGGCGTCGCTCAACGTTTGCCAGTGTTGCACCAGCAGCCCACTGCTCCAGCCATTGCGTGCCCAGCTCAGCTTGACGTCATTGGGCAGCAAGCGCTGCGTCAAACTGCCACTGGCGCCGGGAAAGTCACGCCAGTAATTGGTGTCGCCGACTCGGTTGAGATTCAGGCCCAGACCAAGACCGCCGATAGCAGGAACGCCGGTCTGCAAGGTGGCGTTGTGTTGAAAAGAATAAGACCAGCGCTCTTGATCCCGCAGCTTGTCGGTGGGCATGTAGTTTGCGCGCAAAGTCCCGCTGTAGCCCGGCTCCAGATAGCGAAACTCGTTGACCAGGTTGACGCCGCGCTTGGTCATGTAAGTGGGCGTCACCGTGGCATCGCGGTTGGGCGCAATGTCAAAGTAATACGGCACCGTCAGGGATACACCGCTGGTGGAATCCAAACCATAGGTTGGCGAAAGCACGCCGGACTTGCGCTTGCTGCTGAGCGGGAAACTCAGGGTGCCCGGCCAATGGAGTATGGGCACATCCTGGAAGCGCACTGTGGCGCCGGTGATCTCGCCAACTTCGGTCTCAAAGTCAAAGTAATCATTGGGCGCATGCAAGAAGTAGTTGTACGGAAAGAGGAAGAAGGCGAAGAGGACGACATCACTTGCAACAAGTTCACCGCGCAACCCAATCGCACCCCAGAGGAGTGGCATCGACGTGTTCAGCCAGAGCAGGGGTCGCGAGATCTCAATTGCCTTCAGTAGATTGCGCATGGTGCCTCCTTCGTACTCCCTCATCGTAGGGGAGGGGGCTACACTTGGTCTCTATGTCTGTAATCGCCCCACACGTCACGCTACGCAGCCCTGAACCGGCGCTGATTGCCCTCCCATGGGCGAAGCCGCTGCGCGACTGGGCGAGCCCCGAGGTGGAGTTGGTGCCACTCGAAGTTGGGCCGTCACGCCACCTTGTGCGCTTCGTGCGTGTGGCCGGTCGACTCCTGGCCATCAAGGAGCTCCCCGCGCCACTAGTCGAGCGAGAGTTCGCCATTCTGCGTCGCCTGGAATCCGCGGGGATGCCCGCAGTAACGCCCGTTGGCGCCGTCAATCGTGGCGATGGCGAGGGCTTCATCATCACCGACTACCTGCGCGGCAGCATTCAGTACCGCCGATTGCTCAGCACCCCCGGCGCCGCAACGTCGGGCCAGTTCTCGGGGCGCCTCCTCGATGCCCTCGCTGTTCTCCTCGTTGACCTGCACCGGCACGGCGTCTGGTGGGGCGACGGTTCACTGGCGAACGCGCTCTTGAAGCGCGACGGGAACCGACTGCAGGCCTACCTCGTCGACGCCGAGACGGCCGAGTATCACGAGCAGCTGAGCGATGGGCAGCGCCAGCACGACCTCGACATCCTGGTGGAGAACGTTGCCTTCGGTCTCGCCGATGCCGCCGCCGCTCTGGGTGGCAGCGAGGTTGACACCGACGCGGCGGTGCGCGCCTCAGCGGCGCTGCGCGATCGCTACACGGCGCTCTGGACGCAGCTGCATCGCCCATTCGTTGCGAGCGCCAACGATCGGCGCGCCGTCGCCACCCGCATTCGCGACCTGAACGCGCTCGGTTTCGCCGTCGAAGAGTTGAGCCTTGATGTCACGAGCGGCGAGGGGATGCGTGTCTCGCTGGCGATCGCATCACGCCGCTTCCATGCCGAGCAGCTCTTGCGCCTCACCGGTGTTGATGCGCTCGAAGGGCAGGCGCAGCTCTTGTTGAACGATCTGCATGAGTACGGCGTCTGGTTGCAGGTGCAGAGCGGCGAACGACTCGCCACGGGGCTCGTGGCAGCGCGCTGGCGCGCCGAAGTACTCGAACCGACACTCGTCCGCCTGCGCCCGCACCTCGCCTCTGGTCGCGACGCGCTGCAGGCCTACTGCGATGCGTTGGAGCACAAGTGGATCCTCTCCGAGCGCGCCGGTGCCGACGTCGGCCTTGATGCGGCGGTGGCCGACTACATCAGCCTTGGCGCGCCAGCTCCAGAGAGCGCCCGTGGTGGCGGTGATGGCATGGACACGATGTCGGCCGAAGATGCGCTCGTCTCCGCAGCGGTCACCGCAGCCGATGAGGATGCCTCGCGATGACGCGACGTCGCACGCCACACGAGGTGCTCGGCGTACCGCTTGGCGCGAGCGCCGATGAGATTCGCGCCGCTCGTCGGCAGCTCGCTCGCGAGCATCATCCCGATCGATTCATGGACGATCCGAAGAGCGCCGCGGAGGCGACGCGTGAGATGGCGCTCATCAATGCGGCCGCCGAAGCGCTCCTTGCTGAGGCGTGGGCCTCTGATGGTGCGCCAGTTGCCGAGCCACCAGCGAAGGGTGGGCATAAGCCGGAGCGTCCAGTTACTGCCAGCGTTGTAGTTGATGCCGCGCCTGCCGCAAACGCGCGCACCAGCCGCCCGGCGCCGATCAACTGGCGCCCAGAGCAGCCGTGGGCACCGCGCGCACCGCGTGGCCCTGTCGGTCCGCTCCCAGGTTCACCGGCAGGCCCAGTAGAGCGGAGCTTTGCGCCGCTCCCCGCCGACTATCGACGCCCAACGCTGAGCGAGGCGGCCGCAACGGTGTTCGCCTTTGGCCGCTACGAAGGGGCAACCGTCGGTGATGTGGCGAAGCGCGACCCTGGCTACCTCGTCTGGTGCGCCGATAACGTGCGCCGCGATCAAGAGTTGGTCCGCGCGGCAAACGTGGTGCTCGATGATCTCGAAGAGCGCGGCGCGCCGCACCCTCCTCGGGGGAGCACGAGGCGCCCAACCGCGCCACTCTTTGATCCGAACAGAGAGTTGGAGTAGGCGTCATGATGAGCGGTATGCGAAC
>CAJABS010000071.1 GCA_903938075.1 uncultured Chloroflexota bacterium
AGATCGTCGAAGAGATCCTCAAGCTCCCTGACGGCACGCGAATCCTCGTCCTCGGCCCACTCTTGCGCGATCGGAAGAGTGAGGGGGAGCGCATGTATGAGGCGGCGCGCAAGTCGGGCTTCAGCCGTGTGCGTGTTGACGGGATCCAGTACGACTTGGGTGCTGATGATCTGCCGAAGCTCGACAAGAAGAAGCGCCACTCCATTGAGGTCATCGTTGACCGATTTGTGGTGCAGCACCCAGTCGATGAGAAGGGGAAGCCGCTCCCAATCCCTGATCGAAGCCGACTCGCAGACTCTGTGGAGACGGCGATCAAGTTGGGCGAGGGGCTCGCGATTTTTGCTCCAGCCCCAGCCGAGAAGGAGAAGCCCTCGTTCGAGGAGCGTCTCTTCAGCGAGAAGCTCGGGTGCGCCTACGACGGCACGGTGATCGATGACCTGCAGCCGCGTTCGTTCAGCTTCAACTCCCCACATGGCGCCTGCGAAACCTGCACCGGACTTGGCTTCCGCCTCGAGGTTGATGAGGAGCGCGTGATTGATCCAGAGAAGTCGGTGCTCAACGGCGGCCTCATTCCATGGTCACGTTCGCCAGAGGGGAGCTGGTACCTGAAGGTCGTTGCCGCCGCGATGAAGTCGAAGAAGTGGAACCCAAAGACACCGCTCGGTGATCTGCCAAAGGGTGCACTCGACTATCTCCTGAATGCGGCGCGCGAAGACCGCTTCACGGTGACGTACGAGAATTCGAGCTACACCAACACCTATAAGGCCGCATTTGAAGGGATCATTGCGAACCTGGAGCGCCGGCATAAAGAGACGGACTCCGAGTTGGTACGCGCCGAGATCGAGCGTTACATGGTCAGCAGGCCGTGCCCCGACTGCAAGGGTCGCCGCCTCAAGCCAGAGATCCTCGCCGTGCGCGTCGACGGGCGCAACATCGCCGAGGTGGCCTCCATGCCGATCGGCGAGCTCGTCCCGTGGATCAACTCACTCTCCAAGGCGCTCGGTGAGCGCGAGCGCACGATCGCTAAGGCGGTCATCAAGGAGATCAGCGAGCGTGCCGGCTTCCTTGTTGATGTTGGTCTCGACTACCTCACCGTTGATCGCTCTGCAACGACACTCTCGGGCGGCGAGGCGCAGCGCATTCGCCTGGCAACGCAGATCGGCTCACGGCTCGTCGGCGTCCTCTACATCCTTGATGAGCCATCTATCGGACTACATCAGCGCGATAACGCTCGACTCATTGCCACCCTCATCCGACTCCGCGATCTCGGCAACACGGTGCTCGTTGTGGAGCATGACGAAGAGACGATCCGCACCGCCGACTGGGTCGTCGACATTGGGCCGGGCGCAGGTGAGATGGGCGGCCGCTTGATCTCAAACGGCTCATTCAAGGACCTGCTTGCAGCGAAGGATTCCGTGACCGGCGCCTACCTGCGCGGTGATCGCTCCGTTGCAGTCCCAAAGACACGCCGTAAGGGGAGCGGCAAGGCGATCATCGTCAAGGGTGCACGTGAGCACAATCTTCGTGAGCTTGACGTCGCCTTCCCGCTCGGCGAGTTTGTTGCTGTGACCGGCGTCTCTGGAAGTGGCAAGAGCACCCTCGTCACCGACATCTTGCAGAAGGCACTCGCGCGCAGGTTGCACGGAGCGAAGGAGCGACCAGGGGCGCACGACCGCATCACGGGCCTGGATGAGATCGACAAGGTGATTGAGATCGATCAGAGCCCAATCGGTCGCACGCCACGCTCAAACCCCGCCACCTACGTCGGACTCTTCACGCCAATCCGCGAGCTCTTCGCCGCCACACAAGAGGCACGTCTGCGCGGCTACTCAGCCGGCCGCTTCTCCTTCAACGTGAAGGGCGGTCGCTGTGAGACCTGCTCTGGCGACGGCATTTTGCAGATCGAGATGCAGTTCCTTCCCGACGTGTATGTGCCGTGTGAAACGTGCCAGGGGAAGCGCTACAACCGCGAGGCGCTCGAGGAG
>CAJABS010000072.1 GCA_903938075.1 uncultured Chloroflexota bacterium
CGCCGTGATCTTTGCGGGTGGTCAGGTGCGATCAATCCCAACGAGTGCGGCTGATGGTTGGCGTCTGGACACCGCTGCAGTCGCTGCCGCGGCGCCAGGGGCGAAGGCGCTCTTCCTCGGTTATCCGGCGAATCCCACTGGTGCAACGCTTGATGAGGCAACGCGCGCCGAACTCGCGCGCATTGCAGTGGAGCAGGATCTCCTGGTGATCAGCGACGAGATCTATGACCGTCTGGTCTATGAGGGCCCAGAGCATCGGGCGATCTCCGCGTACCCAGGGATGAAGGAGCGAACGATTCTGATCGGCGGCTTCTCAAAGTCCTACGCGATGACGGGATGGCGTGTGGGCTTCCTCTGCGCGCCGGCGGAGATCATTGCGGGGCTTGTCAAGATTCACCAGTACGCAATCATGAGCGCACCCACGCCGTCACAGGATGCCGCGCTTGAGGCGCTTCGCAACGGCGAGCCCGCCCTTGAAGAGATGCGCGCCGCCTATGCGCGTCGCCGGAGCATCGTGCTGGATGGACTTGCCGCACTAAAGCTCCCTACGGGGGCACCGAAGGGGGCCTTCTACGCCTTCCCGGATATCTCCGCACTCGGCATCAGTGACGAGGCCTTCGCTGAACGTCTCCTCGAAGAGGAGCGAGTCGCCGTTGTTCCTGGCTCTGCCTTCGGGGAGAGCGGGCGCGGCCATGTGCGTATCTGCTACGCCGTATCGGAAGAGAAGTTGCGCGAAGCGCTCCTTCGAATCGGTCGCTTCGTTGCGTCTCTTCAGGGAGTCTCCGCATGAGTTGGGAGGCGGTGATCGGCATTGAGATCCATGTGCAGTTGCGCACCGCAACGAAAATGTTCTGTCCTTGTGCGATCCCAGCAGAGGGGGACGCGCCAAACACGCGCACCTGCCCAACCTGCCTCGGCCTCCCAGGCGCCCTCCCTGTGCCGAACCGAACTGCCATTGAGAAAGTGCTTGCCGTGGGTGCTGCGATCGGTGCGAAGAGTCCTGCAACCACACGTTGGGACCGGAAGAACTACTTCTATCCCGACCTCCCGAAGGGCTACCAGATCAGTCAGCTTGATCTTCCGCTTGCGGAGCACGGCAGCATCGCCGTCACCACGAGCGCTGGGTCTGGCTCCGTGCGAATTCGACGCGCACACCTCGAGGAAGATACGGCGCGCCTGCGCCATGAAAAGGGTGCTGACGGCACGAGGGCGAGCCTCATCGATTACAACCGCTCTGGCGTCGCTCTTCTTGAGATCGTCACTGAGCCAGATATCCGTGATGGTGAGACTGCGCGTCGATACGCAGAAGAGCTCCGCCTCCTCCTGCGTACGATCGGCGCGGCTGACGCCGAGATGGAGAACGGCCAGATGCGCGTGGAGGCGAACATCTCGCTGCGCCCCTCAAGCGATGCTCCGTTCGGTACTCGCGTAGAGGTGAAGAATATGAACTCGTTCCGCTCCGTCGAACGCGCGATCGCGTATGAGGCGTCACGCCAGGCAGAAGTACTCGACGCGGGTGGAACCATCACCCAGGAGACGCGTGGATGGGACGAGGGGAGCGAGACCACCTACACGATGCGCGCAAAGGAGGACTCGCACGATTACCGCTACTTCCCTGAGCCGGACCTGCCACCACTCGACATCGATCCCGCCTGGCTCGCAGCGATCGTCGCTGGTCTCCCTGAGCTCCCAGGAACTCGTCGCGCGCGCTATGTCAGCGAGCTCGGACTCACCGAATATGACGCCAGCGTCCTAGTTGCCGAGCCACGCGCCGCCGCCCTTTTTGAGGCGGCACGTGCCGCCCAGAAGGAGCTGGACGCGAAACTGCTTGCGAATTGGGTGAGCGGCGAATACCTCCGTGTGGCGAAAGAGGGGGCAGCCGACCCTGATCCGGACCAGTTTGCTGCGCTCGTCGCCGCGGTTGCGAGCAAGGAGATCAACGGCACCACTGCGAAGGCGCTCTTCGCCGAGATGATCACGACGCCGCTCAACATTCGTGAGGTGATCGCCTCACGTGGACTCGGCCAGATCAGTGACATTGGCGCACTAGAGAAGATCATTGCGGACGTGATCGCCGCAAACCCGCAAGCGATCGCCGACTGGAAGGCGGGGAAGCAGCAGGCGGTGAGCTTCCTCGTTGGTCA
>CAJABS010000073.1 GCA_903938075.1 uncultured Chloroflexota bacterium
ATCTCGTCGACGGCAGCCTGGTATGCGAGCGTTGCAAACGGATGGTGGTTGAACCCCTTCAACGTTAGGTACTCAACGTTGCCGAGTTGCGCCAACGGTTTCGTCCACTCCGGCCGCACCAGCGTGTCACCCTCACCCTGCGTCACCAGCGTCGGAACTGGGAAGTTCCCGCCCGCGGCAACAACGGCACGCGCCGCCCGCTGCGCGCGGAAACCTTCATCGCCAAGTCGCGTCGTCACCGCGTAGAGATAATCGGGCGCCGTTGGATCAAGGTTCTGGAGGCGCTGTCCAGGACTGGTGTCGCTGCCGACGCCAGTCGGGATGCGCATCATTGGGAGAACGCGCGACAAGATTGGCGCAACAACTCGCTTCCAGGTTGCGATGCGTGCCTCAAGTGCTGGCGCAGAGAGAACGAGATAATCGGGCTTTGTGAGCCCCGCAGCGACGGCGCCGAAGGCGATGAGGCCACCGAGGCTATGCGAGACGACAACGACTCGGCGACCGGAGCGCTGCAGCTCGCCCACCTGTTCGGCAAGGTCTAGGTGGAAGCGGCGGAACTCCTTCACATAGCCACGAGGCCCCTCGGAGCGTCCATGGCCCCGTAGATCCCACGTGGTCGTGCGCCAGCCGGCGGCGGCAAAGGCGCGTGCCGACTGCACGTAGCGGCTGGAGTTCTCCCCGATCCCGTGCCCAAGGAGGAGTTCGCCGAGCGGCTCCCCTGCAGGCTCATAGACGCGTCGGAAGAGCGTCACTCCGTCGCTCGCCGTGAAGGGGACCACGCTCTCCTGCTCCATGCTCATGCGTGGGATCCTACACTTACAGGAGAGGCGCGCTGCGCCCGTATCGGAGGCCGCAATGACCAACGCAAAGAAGACTCGCATCGAGCGCGATTCGTTCGGCGAGATCGAGGTTCCGGCCGATCAGCACTGGGGCGCCCAGACGGCTCGCTCCCTGCACTTCTTCGCCATCGGCAGCGACCGTATGCCGCTTGAAGTGATTCACGCGCTCGCCACCATCAAGAGCGCCGCGGCGAGCGTCAATGCCGAACTCGGACTCCTCCCCGCCGACAAGGCGAAGCTCATCGTCGAGGCCGCAAGCGTTGTGACGAGCGGCGGTGCCGACGGCGAGTTCCCTCTCTCGACCTGGCAGACCGGCTCTGGCACACAGAGCAACATGAACGTGAATGAGGTGATCGCCTCTATCGCCAACGAGCGCGCCACCGGAACGCGCGGCGGGAAGAGCCCGATTCATCCGAACGATGACGTCAACCTCTCGCAGTCATCGAACGATGCCTTCCCCAGCGCCATACATATTGCAGCGACACTCGCCGTCAGCAAGACGCTCCTTCCGTCGCTGCGACACCTACACGCCACCATCAGTGCAAAGGCCGCCGCTTGGAGCGGCATCGTCAAGATTGGCCGCACGCACCTACAGGATGCGGTGCCGCTCACCCTCGGCCAGGAGTTTGGCGCGCATGCCGCAGCACTCGCAGGCGACATCGCCCGCATTGAGGCGGCGCAGAGCGAGCTCCGTGCAATCGCACTCGGCGGCACCGCCGTCGGCACCGGCTTGAACGCCCATCCTGAATTCGCCGAGCGCGCCGCTAAGGCGATCGCAAAGCTCACCGGCGAACCGATCGTCAGCGCACCGAATAAGTTCGCCGCACTTGCAGGACAGGAGGCAACACTCGCCGCCTCGGCTGCACTGCGCACCACCGCCGCAACGCTCATGAAGCTCGCCAACGATGTGCGCTGGCTCGCGTCTGGGCCACGAGCTGGCCTCGGCGAGTTGCGCATCCCGGAGAACGAGCCCGGCTCTTCGATCATGCCGGGGAAGGTGAACCCAACCCAGGCCGAGGCGCTGACGATGGTCTGCGTGCAGATCTACGGACTCGATGCGGCGATCGCCTTCGCCGCAAGCCAGGGGAACTTCCAGCTCAACGTCTTCAAGCCGCTGATTGCGCTCGACCTGCTGACGCAGATCCGTCTGCTGGGAGACGCGGCGCGCTCGTTCGCCGATCACTGCCTCGCTGGCACCGAGCCAGACGCGGCACGAATCACCGAACTGCTCAACGATTCGCTGATGCTGGTGACGGCGCTCACGCCAGTGATTGGCTACGACAAGGCGGCGGAGATCGCCAAGCGCGCTCACGCAAGCGGCGGAACGCTGCGCGAGACCGCCCTTGAGCTCGGCTACATCAGCGCTGAACAGTTCGACGAGATCGTTCGCCCTGATCAGATGACGGGGCCAACTCGATGAGCGGACGCTTGAAGATTGGCGTCTTGACCGGCGGCGGTGACTGCCCAGGGCTAAACCCTGCAATTCGTGCCGTTGTGCACCGCGCGACGGTTGGCGGTCATGAAGTGGTCGGCATCCTTGATGGCTGGAAGGGGCTCGCCACAGTTGGCGCACCGCTGACCCGACCGCTTGATCGCGCCGCGGTACACGGCATTCAGGCGCAGGGGGGCACGATGCTTGGCTCTAGCCGCACGAACCTGCTGAAGCGCGAGGGGGGCCTCGATGCCGCTGAGGCGAACATGCGTGCGCTCGGTCTGAACGCCCTGATCGCCATCGGTGGCGATGACACCCTCTCCGTTGCTGCAGGTCTCGCCAAGCGCGGCGCAGCGGTCAACGCCATTCCGAAGACGATGGATAACGACGTTTGGGGAACTGAAGGCTGCCTCGGCTTTGACACCGCCGCGAACATCGTTACTGAGGCGCTCGACCGGATCGCCACCACCACCGCATCGCATCACCGCGTTGCTGTTGTTGAGGTGATGGGGCGCGACGCAGGGTGGGTCGCCGCATGGGGCGGGCTCGCCGGCGGCGCGCACGCGATTCTGATCCCCGAGGTGGAGTTCACCGCCGCAGCGCTCGACGAGCTTGTCGCCAAGTTGAAGGCGCGACGCGCAATTGGCGATGGCAGCTCCATCATCGTTGTCTCCGAGGGGGTGAAGCTCCCCGCGGCAGGCGCAACCGCCACGTCGGTGCCGCTCGATGAGTTCGGCCACCCACGACTCGACAAGGTCGCCGTTGGCGATGCGCTCGCCACAATCCTCGAAGAGCGCAGCGGGCTCGAGGTGCGCTGCACCCGATTGGGCCACCTGCAGCGCGGCGGGGCGCCGTCGGCTGCCGACCGCGTGCTCGGCACGCGCTACGGCGTTGCCGCTGTAGAGGCGCTCGAGGCTGGTCGCCTCGGCGTGATGGTCGCGCTGAAGGGCGGCGCGATCGTTGAGGTGCCGCTCACCGAGGTCGGCGGAAAGAATCGCTCCATTGATCTCAGCTACCCACCACTCTTCCCACACTTCGACTAGCCGATGGCGCGACTGATTCTCGTTCGCCACGCGCGTACCGCCGAGACCGGCATCAAGCTGAGCGGACGCATCAAGGGGATCCCCCTCAGCCCAGCGGGTCGCAAAGAGGCGGCGGCACTCGCCGAGGCACTCAGCGCCGTACAGATCGCTGGTATCGCCTCATCGCCAATGCAGCGCTGCCTCGAGACTGCCGAAGCGGTGCGCTCGATGCGCGGACCAAGCGTGAAGTCGCGCCCCGACATCGTGGTCGACGAGCGCCTCACCGAGGTGGAGTACGGCGATTGGTCAGGCAAGGAGCTGCGCAACCTTATGAAGGATCCACTCTGGAACACGGTCCAGCGCCAGCCATCCGCCATGGTCTTCCCAAACGGCGAGTCGCTCCGCGCCGCCTCCGCCCGCGCCGTTGAAGCGATTCGTGAGATCGATGCGCGATTCGACGACGACGAGACCTGGCTCTGCGCCAGCCACGGCGACATCATCAAGGCGATCGTTGCCGACGCGCTCGGCACCCCGCTCGACCTCTTCCAGCGCATTGCCATCGATCCGGCCAGCATCACCGTCATTCGCTACAGCGGCGAGCGCCCAACGGTCGTGCGCGTAAATCTATCAGCGGAAGGGGCGGCCGCTGGTCTGGCCGACAAACCGAAGCGACCATCACTCCTCGGGCGACTGCGCGGCGAAGGCTGATGGCGCGGCGGATCATCCGCTTCGACCCACCCGACCAGTTCATTGCTGGCGCCATTGGTGAGCCCGGGCAGCGCCTCTTTCATCTGCAGGCGATCGGCGGCGGCATCGCCGCAACAGTGATCGTCGAAAAGAGCCAGATTGCGGTCCTCTCGCGGAGAATCGTTGAGATGCTGAAAGACCTCAGCGAGGGTGGCAGCGTGCAACTACCGAGCGCACCGCTCCCCCTGCCGCGCAAGCTGCCAGCACTCGCCGAACCGTTTACCGCTGAGTTCCGCGTCGGCACCATTGCCCTCGCCTGGGATCCGCTGCTCACGCGTCTCATCCTCGAGTTCCGCGATGACATGAGCGTTGAGGATGCCGCCGCTCCCCCACCGATCAACGACGCCCCCAACGGCCCAGATGTGTTGCGCGTATCGCTCAGCATTGCCGCCGCCCTTGAGTTTGCAGAGAACTCGCTCCAGCTCGCGGCCGCGGGCCGACCGATCTGCCCGAACTGCGGCGTGCCGCTCGATCCGCGCGGCCATCGCTGCGCACGCAAGGCTGCACTTCTCAACTGAGGTGACCGGCGTAGCATCGACACCGAACTGGCGCGGAGCGCTCCCCACTACCGCAGGTCTCGTTGAGATCGATGAGGCGATTCGCTTGATGCAGCTCTCAAACGATCTCACGCCGATCGGACGCATCGCCGAGGCGAGTAACGCTAGCTTCCTCTGTGAGATCGACGGCGGACTGCAGGTGATCTACAAGCCCATTCGCGGCGAACTGCCGCTCTGGGACTTCCCTGAAGGGAGCCTCGCGGCGCGCGAGGCTGCTGCGTATCTTGTGAGCGAGGCTCTAGGGCTCGGCGTTGTGCCACCCACGATCCTGCGCGATGGCCCTGCGGGTGAGGGTGCGGTGCAGCTCTGGATTGACCATGCTGGCGTGCAGCGTGCAGTTGATCTCGTCAACGCCTCAGACGAGGGGCTGCGTCGCCTTGCCCTCTTCGACGCGATCGTGAACAACGGCGACCGGAAGGGTGGACACATCCTCCCCCTCCCTGACGGCCGCATCCTTGGTGTTGATCACGGCGTCACCTTCGCCGTGGAGCCAAAGCTACGCACCGTGCTCTGGGCGTGGCGCAGCAAGGCGTTCACCGATGAGGAGCGCGCAATCATCGCTGGCGGCGTTCAGGGCCTGACCGATAACGGAGCGCTGCGCGCCCAGCTCTCACCAATCCTCGACGGTGAGGAGATTGATGCGATGGCGGCGCGCCTCAGCGACCTCGCTGCGACGGACTGCTTCCCAGAGCCGAGCCCCGACTGGCCGCCACTCCCGTGGCCGCTCGTCTAGAGGCGGTCAAGCTACGGGAGTAGCGACTCGTCGACGATATCGCTCGCCTTCAGTCCATCGAGCACCTGCTGGCCAGGGATCGAGCGCATGAAGTTGATGGACGTCTCCCAGCCCTCAACACTGATCGCCCCGTAGCCGGCGCTCTCTTGTAGTGGGCCGGCCCAGACGTCGACCGTTGCCTTCATAACAGCGAGGGAGCTCGCGCGGGCCGCAGGTGTCGCTGCGACCTCAGGAACAACCTTCGCAGCCGCATCAACGCCGAGCTCTGGGTTCGCTGCAATCTGTCGCATCGCCTCGAGTGTTGCGGCGATAAAGGCACGGATTGCATCACGCTTGCTCTCAATGGTCGTTGGCGATGAGATCAGGCCAGGCCCTGCGAATGGTGCCGCAGCCGAGGCGTAGAAGACCTCTACCTCTACCCCTGCCGCCTGCGCCTGCACCAGGTCGTTGTTGGCGTATCCGGTTGTTGCATCAGCGGCGCCGCTGATTAGCGCCTGCGTCTGCCCAAAGTCTGGGTAGAGATCGAGCGATACATCACCAATGCTGAGCGATGCCTCGTCGAGAATGCCGAGCAGCGTCAGGTACCCAGAACCGTACTGGCCTGGCGTGCCAACGCGCTTCCCCTTCAGGTCGGCTGGACTCATGATCCCCGAATCGGTTCGCGCGATCACAACGTTTGGCAGCACACCGTAGATGGTGGCCAGATAGCGGACAGGAATTCCCTGCGAAACAGCGGGGATCATGCTGGTGCCGTCGGCGAGGGCAAGATCAAGTCCGCCGCTACCGACAAGGCTGATCAGATCAGGATCGATCTGATTCTGCAGCGTTACTTCAAGGCCAGCAGCAGCATATGCGCCGCTCTGCTGCGCCAAATAGAAGGGGGCGAATTGAACGCCGGGGATGTAGCCGAGTCCGACTGTGAGCTTCACGGGGGTCACCGAAGCCGATGCTGATGGTGTCGGTGAGGCGCTCGATGTGCACCCAGCGGCAACCAGTGCGAGAGAACCGAGTAGTGCGACCAAAATCCGCTTCATGGCTAACCCCCCTACGCTTGCGATCGCATTACGCGATCTTTTTTGATGATACCCGCTCAAAAAGAAGCACGAGCGCATACGCACTCACGCCAACGATCGCGATTTGCAACAGATCGGCAAAGAGGAGTGGCGTATCAAAGAGTGACCCGCGCGCAAGATTGAGAAGCACGCCAAGGCCTGCGGTGCCGCCGAGCCACTCGCCAACGATCGCCCCGACCACCGCGAGCGTTGCGGCAACGCGTGCTCCAGCAAGGATGCCGCTACGTGCCGCAGGGAGTCGCGCGTACCGAAGGCTCTGCCAGCGCGTTGCGCCGAGTGAGCGCATCAGCTCAAGGGTTCCGGCATCAACGTCGCGCACGGCGACGAGCGTCGAGATGGCAACTGGGAAGAGCGTAATCAGCGCGCAGACGGCGACCTTTGCGGCGAGCCCTGGCCCGAGCCAGAGGACGAGGACCGGACCGAGCGCAAGAATTGGCGTCGACTGCGCCGCAACGAGATAGGGACTCACGACACGGCGAGCAGAGCCCGAGAGCCCGAGCGTGACGCCGATCAGGAGACCGAGCGCGCCGCCAAGCAGGCCACCGATCGTCACCTCGGTCACGGTGGGGACAAGATGGCGCAGCATGGTGCCGTCAGCCCACGCCTCCGCGAATCGCACCGCAATCACCGATGGTGCGGGGAGGATGAATTGCGGCACAGCAAAAATGCGCACCGCAACTTCCCATGCTGAGAGCAGGAGAGCTGCGACGGCGAGCGGAGTGAGTTGACTCAGCCTACGCATGCGACACCGAATCAAGGGCGGCGTAGAGGCGCGTCTGTCGCGCGGCGCCGTCAGGCGAGAGGAGTGCGGCACGACGCCCAGTTGCTGGCTGGCCCCGCAGGCCTGGCACCTCGAGTTGAATTGCTCCATCGGAGCCAAGCACCAGTACGCGATCGGCAACCAGTAGGGCCTCTGCGACATCGTGGGTCACGAGCAGCGTCGCCGCCCCTGCCACCAGCTCGGGGAGCTCGTCGTCGAGGCGAGCGCGCGTGATGGCGTCGAGTGCGGCGAACGGTTCGTCAAGCAACAGGAGTGACGGTCGTCGAACGAGCGCGCGAGCAAGCGCTACACGACCACGCTCTCCCCCTGAGATCTCAGCAGGATTCCGATCCAGTAGCCCGCCCGCACCAACGCGCTTGAGCGCCGCCTCAGCGGTAGCCCGCGCGCTCGAAAGCGACTCGCCCGCCAACTCCAAGGGGAGGGTCACATTGCGAAGCACTGTGCGCCATGGAAGGAGTCGCGACTCTTGAAAGACGATGCCGACCTCTGGGCGACCGGCGGCAGCCGCACTCCCGACGAGCGCGATCTGGCCAGCGGTTGGTGTCAGCAGTCCGGCCACGAGGCGTAAGAGCGTCGACTTTCCCGATCCGTTGGCGCCCAAGAGCGCCACCGATTCACCTGCGGCGATTGAGAGCGAGAGGTTGCGCAGCACGTCTCGTTCACCAAACGAGTGCGAGAGCCCGTCAACTTGCAGTATCTGCATCAGTACATCATCGCGTGCGAAGCCCGCACGCGCCAATCAGGCGCCGGTTGCGGCTCGGTCTGCAGCGGCTCGCCGCACGGGGCGCACATAGAAGAAGAGGCCGAAGATCAGGTAGGCACCCTGCGCCAGGAGCGTTGTCAGTTCCGGAGTTGAGCTGTAGCCAACGATAGCGCGCAAGAACTGACCGATCCCCTCTTTGTGCGGCAGGATCGCAGAGATGTCGTAGACCGGGTTGATCAGAGCTGGCAGGAGGCCGAGCTCAATGAACTCATGGACGCCATACGAGAGAAGGCCCGACGCAATCACTACGAGTGCGGCGCCCGTCACGCTAAAGAAGGCGCTCAGGTTGAGTCGCAGCCCGGCACGGAAGATCAGCACGCCGATTCCGGCGGCGACGAGCAGACCGATAAAGGCACCCACAACGACGGAGAGCCCCTGATCGGCTGCCGCGGTGGTTTGACCAAGCAAGAAGAGCGCCGTCTCGATGCCCTCGCGAATCACCGCGGTGAAGGCGAGCAGGCTCAGGCCAAGAACCGACGTCGAGGCAACAGCGCGATCAACCCCGCTGCGCAGCTCTGCACCAAGGGTGACAGCCTGCTTGCGCATCCAGAAGAGCATGTAGGTGAGGATCACCACCGCAAGGAGTGAGGCGGAGCCAGCAAAGATCTTCTCCGCCGTTCCCTGGAGGCTTCCCAGTAGAAGGAATGCAAGGACGCCAATGGTGGCTGAGGCGGCAACTGCTGCGGCGACGCCAAGCCAGACGCTGGAGAGTCGGTCCGCGCGACCAATCTTTACGAGGTAGCTGGCAATGATGCCAACGATGAGTGCCGCCTCGACCCCTTCACGAAGTCCGGTGAGGAGACCGCCAAACCCCCACGCGAAGAAGCTTTCCACGTGCATCCCCCTCTCGCTGATCACGCCAACGCGTAGGGAAATGGTGCCATCTTCGGCTGAGGAGTGTCAACCGCACCTGTCTAATGCGACAAGTAGCCTTGTCTCTTTGTGCGAACTAGCGGTCGAGAACGAAGACGGGGAGCCGATCTGGGTCGATGCCCAGCTCCTTGATCGCCGCAGCCGCCTCGGCCGGCGTGCGCTCGCCACTGCGCGCCAGAGCCACCATTGCGGCGGCGGTGATGTGCTTGGCGTCAACAGAGAAGAACTCGCGGAGCGCCTCGCGGGTGTCGCTCAGGCCGAAACCGTCCGTACCAAGAACGAGGTACGGCACGTCGATCCATGGGGCGAGCAGGTCGGGTAGCGCCGTTACCCAGTCGCTAGCGGCAACGATCGGCGCGCCACCCTTACCGAGCTGATCCTGCATCCACGAGGTTCGCGGTGCGCTCTCGGGGTGGCGACGATTCCAACGCTCAACGACGAGCGCTTCGCGGCGTAGTTCTGAATATGAGGTTGCCGACCAGATCTCGGCGCGTACGCCGAACCGCTCGCGCAGCAGCTCGCGCGCCGCAAGCACTTCGCCCATGATCGCGCCCGACCCAAAGAGGCGAACGATTGGGCCGCTCGCGCTGGCATCCGCCTCGGCGAAGCGATAGAGGCCACGATGAATCCCCTCATCGACATGCGCCCCCTCAGGGCGCGCCGGCTGGGCCTGGTTCTCGTTGTAGATCGTGAGGTAGTAGAGGATGTCTTCGCGCCCACCGTGCATGCGATCCATACCGCGGCGAATCAGCGCCGCCATCTCGTAAGCGAACGATGGATCGTAGGCGGCCACATGTGGATGCAGATGCGCGATCAACTGCGAGTGACCGTCGTCGTGCTGCAGCCCCTCGCCGGCAAGCGTTGTGCGCCCAGCGGTTGCGCCGATCAGGAAGCCGCGGCCGCGCGCATCGCCCACCTGCCAGATCTGATCGCCCACGCGCTGGAATCCGAACATGGAGTAGAAGACGTAGAACGGAATCGTCGGCACACCGTGCGTTGCATACGCCGTTGCGGCCGCCTGGAACGAGGCCATGGAGCCGGCCTCGGTGATCCCCTCTTCAAGGAGCTGACCGCTCTGCGACTCGCGATAACTCAACAGCAGCTCAGAGTCGACCGGCTCATAGCGCTGACCAAACGGCGCGTAGATGCCGCTCTGCTTAAAGAGTGGGTCCATGCCGAAGGTGCGCGCCTCGTCTGGAACGATCGGCACGATCTGCTGGCCGATGTTTGGATCGCGCAGCAGGTTGCGCAGCAGCTTGGCGAACGCCATGGTGGTGCTGACCGGCACGGCGCTTCCCGCGGCGAACTCGGCATCGACCGCCGCCTCAGGCGCGCTCCAGTTCACCGGGTGCACGATGCGGGTTGGGAGCGGACCGCCGAGCGCGGCGCGGCGCTCGTTGATGTACTTCACCTCTGGGCTGTTTGGGCCAGGGTGGTAGTACGGCGCCTCAGGGATCTTCTCGTCAGGGATCGGCAGCCCAAGTCGATCGCGGAAGGCGAAGAGTTCTGCCTCAGAGAGCTTCTTCGCCTGGTGCGTCACGTTCGTCGCCTCTACCGAAGGCCCGAGGGAGTAGCCCTTCACCGTCTTCGCCAGGATCACGGTTGGCGCACCCTTGTGCGCGACGGCCGAGGCGTAGGCGGCATGGATCTTGCGATAGTCGTGACCGCCGCGGCGGAGGCGCACCAAGTCATCGTCAGAGAGATGCTTCACCAGCGCGCCGAGCTCTGGCTCTGGGCCGAAGAAGTGCTCGCGAATGTATGCGCCACCAGCAACGATGTACTTCTGGAACTCACCGTCAACGGTCGAGTCCATCTTGCGTACGAGCTGTCCGCCCGTGTCGTTCGCCAAGAGTTCGTCCCACTCCCGGCTCCAGATCACCTTGATCACATTCCAGCCGGCGCCGCGGAAGAGGCCCTCGAGCTCTTGAATGATCTTGCCGTTGCCGCGCACCGGGCCGTCGAGTCGCTGCAGGTTGCAGTTCACCACCCAGGTGAGGTTGTCGAGCCCTTCGCGCGCGGCAAGGGTCAGCGCGCCTGCCGACTCTGGCTCATCCATCTCACCGTCACCGAGGAAGGCCCAGACGCGGCTCCCCGACGTGTCGGTGAGGCTGCGGTTGTGGAGGTAGCGGTTGTAGCGCGCCTGATAGATCGAACCGATACCGCCGAGGCCCATGGAGACGGTTGGGAACTCCCAGAAGTCTGGCAGGAGGCGTGCATGCGGATACGACGGGAGGCCACCATGTCCGGCCGTCTCTTGTCGATAACGATCGAGTTGCGGCGCACTGATGCGCCCCTCGAGATAGGCGCGTGAATATATGCCGGGGGCGGCATGCCCCTGATAGAAGATCTGGTCGCCGGCACTCCCCTGCTTGCCGCGGAAGAAGTGGTTGAAGCCAACCTCGTAGAGGCTCGCGGCGCTGGCGTAGGTGGCGAGATGCCCGCCGATGCCGGCGTGCGTCTTGTTCGCGCGCAGCACCATGGCGGCGGCGTTCCAGCGAATGATGTGGCGGATGCGCGTCTCCATCGCCTCATCTCCAGGGAAGGTGGGCTCATCGCTCGTCTTGATGGTGTTGATGTACGGCGTGGTGGCCAGGGTCGGGAGATCGACGCCAAGGTCGCGCGCTCGCGCGAGGAGGCGCATCAGGAGAAGCTTGGCGCGCTCGGGGCCGTGGGCCGCGATCGATCGCTCGATCTCGCCGATCAGGCGTGCCGTCTCCGTTGGGTCGGCGTCGGGGATCTGCTCAAGGAAGTCGAAGGTCTGCACGATTCCCCAAGGGTAGCGCCCCGTGCGAGGATGCGGGTATGGCAAAACCGCAGCGTGCCCTTCTGATCGTTGACCTACAGGTCGACTTCGGCGACCCCTCGGGAAGCCTCTTCGTTGCCGGTGCCCCCGCGGCCCTCCCCCACGTGCTGCGCCTGGTTGAGCGCGCCCGAGCCCACGGCGAGCTCGTCGTCTGGAGTCAGGACTGGCACCCCGAGAGCACACCGCACTTCGCCCCACAGGGCGGCACCTGGCCAGTGCACTGCGTTGCGGGGAGCCCAGGGGCCGAACTCCTCCCCGAGGCGGTACTGGCGCAGCGCCCTGGTGATGTGGTGATTCGCAAAGGGGTGGCTGGCGAGGATGGCTACAGCGCCTTCTCGCTCCGCAATCCGATCACCGGTGAGGTCCGCTCTACCGAACTTGCGGCGCTCCTGCGCAACGCGGGTGTCACGCTCGTAACCGTCTGTGGCCTTGCCACCGACTGGTGCGTCAAGGCCACCGCGCTCGACGCACTGACCGCTGGGTTCACCGTTGAAGTGGCCGTTGCCGCAACCGCCGGCGTTGAGCTACGCGATGGCGACACCGCCGCAGCGCTCCAAGAGATTGAGTCTGCGGGCGGAGTGCTCTGCTGATGCTGTTGCTCTTGATCGCTGGCGTCGGTCTGCTTGGCGCAATCTTCGTTGAGCTGCTGCTTGGTCGACTCATCGCTGCAGGAAAGATCCGACGACCCGAGATCAATCTAGTGATTGAAATTGCGGCACCCCGTGACACGGTGTGGACCTACGCCTCAGACATTGCGCGGCAGCCCGAATGGATGCACGAGATGAAACGAGTCGAGATGCTCACGCCGCCACCAGTGCAGCCCGGCTCGCGCGGTCGCGCCACCGTGCGCATCTTCGGCATCTCGACGACCGACGACGTCGTGATTACACAGTTCGATCCCCCAAGCACCTTTGCGATTCGACATGAGGGGAAGTTTGTTGGCGAGGGGATCCTGCGCTTCACTGATATTGATGCGGCGCGTACGCGCATTGATTGGATGGAGTACCTGCGGCCGCCGCTCTTCGCAAACATCGGAGGCTTCGTTCAGCGTCCAATCCTCGGTGCGATCTTTCGATCAGACCTGCGCCATCTGAAGCGCATCCTTGAAGAGGGTTCGACCGGAAACTAGTCCCCGCAGGTGATCGTGAGCGGGATGGGGTCGCTGCCAAAGCTTTTGAGCTGACGATCGACGGTGGTGGTTGCCCCCGGCTCAATGCGCGGGGTGGAGATGATCTCGGAGAGGCCGGCGCTGCCGATCTCGCTCGTTGTGACCTGGCAGGTGGCCGACCCTGCGGTCGCCCCTGTGTTCGTGACGGTGATCGCCACGGCGAGGCCGCCCGGCACTGAGTCGGCGGGGCTCATCGCGACGGTGAATGGCCCGATCCCTCGTGATGCGCTCCCGGCGAGAGAGGCTAGGAGAAGGACCGCTGCGCCAATGCCGAGAAAGACGGTGCCGTGCGCCTGGCTCGCCGACGGCTGTGCGAGGCCCAGTGGGTTGCAGCGTTCACAGAGCGCCGTCTGCAACGAGACGGGCGCACCGCAGCGAACACACGGCTGCGTCTGAGTGCGCACTTCGGATTGGCTCATGCGTACATCATCTCAGTTTCGCCAGAAGCTGGAGCGCATCTTCAACATCACGTTCAGTGCGCACCGTCACGATGAGGCCGTCGGCGCCGCTGGCGTGCGCCGCTGCTAGTACCCCCTGCGGATCTCTGCCGAACGGCGACTCCAGTAGCGTCTCGCTCGCACGCAACTCATGCAGCAGGTGCGTTCGTACCAGTGGCTCTGTGCGACCAGCGGCACGCTCACTCTCGCGCAACTGCGCGTACCCCGCCGCGAATGTCACTGCGGGAGCCACCCACTCATCGGCATACGACGCCGCAAGGCTGATGGAGCTCGGATGGTCGCCTGCGACAAGCAGGCGCACGCGGGCACCGGGGCGTGGGGCACTCGCTGCTCCGCTCAGGCTCCCTGGCGCGGTGAGCGTGATGCGCTCGCTCGGATCGCCGTTCAGCATCGCGCGCGCAACGGCAACCTGTTCGGTGAGCGCCGCAATGCGCTGACTCACCTCGCCGTAGGGCATCCCCAGCGCATCGTGCTCGGCAGCATCGCCACCAGCGCCGATGCCGAGGGTGAATCGCCCCGGAGCGATCGCGTCGAGCGTCGCCGCAATCTTTGCGGTGAGCGCCGGGTGCCGCTTCGTGACATCGAGCACCAGTGTGCCGACATGCAGATTCGGAGTGAGCGCGAGTGCGGCCGCGGCCAACGTGGTCGCCTCTAGAACGGAGCGGTCTGGTGCACCGCGCCCCATGAGGTGATCCCAGATCCAGAGGCGATCAATCGGACCTGTTGCTAGCCGCGAAGCGGCACGCAGCCACGCATCTCCCTCGAGGCCGATGGTGCCGAGAGCGACGCCGACTGGGATCGGCGCGGTTCGCGTCACGAGCGTGCGGGCTAGCGAGCGCCGAGCGTTGCGGCAGCCTTCAGCGCAGCGCCGATCGTTAGATCGATGCGCTTGATCAGCTCATCTTCAGGGAGTCGGTACCACGGCTCACTCCCCCCCTTACGCGCCTCGGCGACAACCTTCGGATCGCGAATCGTGTCGGAGACGGTGAGAATAGTTCCGGCGCGAACTGGTCGACCCTTGGCGCGCTCGCGCATCGCGAGCAAGAACATTGCGGCTGACTCCATCTCAACACCGAGATAGCCGCGCGCGCCCCAGCGAGCGGTGCCGAGCGGATTCGGATCGTAGAAGACGTCAGAGGTGACGATCGGCCCAACGTGCGTGGTCAAGCCTTCGGCCTTCGCTGCCGCGACAAGAACATTTGTCACATCGAAGTCCGCGGTTGGCGCGGTCGGCTCGTCGAATCCGAGGATTGGGCCAATGCCGCTGCTGGCGACTGCCGCCGAAGCGACAATCACATCGCCCGTATCAAGATGCAGGAAGCCGCCGCAGGTGCCGATGCGCACGAACGTCTCAACGCCAAGGTTCAGCAACTCTTCCATAACAATGCTCGTTGTTGGCGTACCCATCCCTGTGGTCTGAACGCTGACTGGTACGCCGTTGATCGTCCCCGTATAGCCGAGGAGACCACGGTGCTCGTTGACCAGCTTCGCCTTCTCAAGTCCCCCGTCGAAGCGCGCCGCGATCCGCTTGGAGCGGTTCGGGTCGCCCGGCATGAGGACGATGGGGGCGTAGTCGCCGCTCTCGGCGTGTAGGTGAATCTGGCCCATGGGGCACCTCCACAACTTCTGAGCCCCCACTAGGACGGCGGGCTCCGTTGCGTGTAGCGTACGCCTCATGAGCCCATTAGGAATTGGCGATCCTGGGATCCGGAGGTTCCTCGACCGACCACGCTTCGGCAGCCTCGCAACCATCGACGCCGATGGCGCACCGTTTGCCGCGGTGGTCTGGTACGAGCTCGTCGGCGACCGCATCCTTGTGAACAGTGCCGAGGGGCGCCGCTGGCCGGCCAACCTCCGCCGTGACCCCCGCTGCTCCTTCATGGTTGAGGACCGCTACGACTATGTGCAGATCCTTGGGCGCGTGCGGATGGACGACAACCAGGAGGTCGCCCAGGCGCAGATGGCGCGGATGGCCGCCAAGTACCTCAGTGATCCCGCTCTCTTGGCGAAGAATCTCGCGATGTTCAAAACGCAGCAACGAATCCTCATCGAAATCGTTCCCGAGCGCATCGGTGCGCACGGCAAGCCGGTTGGAGAGGAGTAGCGATGAGCAAGGGTTCCGCCAAGATCGGATACGCCGCGATGCTCGAGCAGTTCGGACCGACCGAGGTCGTCGACTATTCCGTTGCCGCCGAGCAGGCGGGCTTCAGCGGCGTGATGGCCGCGGATCACTTCCAGCCTTGGGTACCAGAGCAGGGCTCTGCGCCATTCGTCTGGAACGTGATGACGCTACTCGCCGAGCGCACCAAGGGCGATGTCGGCCCCGGCGTCACCTGCCCGGGTTGGCGCATGCATCCCGCAACGGTTGCACAGGCGTCAGCAACACTCGAAACGATGTACCCGGGCCGACACTGGCTCGGCCTTGGTTCGGGCGAAGCGCTCAACGAGCATGTTGTTGGCGGCTACTGGCCAGAGGTTGGCGAACGCATCGCACGCATGTTTGAGGCGGTCGAAATCATTCGCAAGCTCTTCACAGGCAAAGAGGTGAAGCATGCTGGTCGCTGGTATCAGCTGGAGAGCACACGCCTCTGGACGCTACCGCCTGCCCCGCCACCAATCTATGTGGCGACCGCCGGACCAATCACCGCCAAGAAGACGGGCGAACTCTGCGACGGCATCATCACCGTTGGCGCCGCCGACGAGAAGATCCAGACGGTCTTTGACAAGTTCGCCGAGGGGGCACGCGCGGCTGGCAAGAACCCAGACGCAATGCCAAAGATTCTGCAACTGCATCTCTCATGGGCGCCGACCGATGAAGAGGCGCTCGCGAACGCGATGCACGAGTGGCCGAACGGCGGAATGAAGTTCCCGAAGCAGGATATTCGTAACCCTTCGGACTTCCAGCAGATGGCGAAGCTCGTGCGACCCGAAGACTTCGCTGGGCGCATGGTGATCTCGAGCGACCTTGAGACGCACCGCAAGACGATTCAGCGCTACCTGGACATGGGCTTCGACAAGATCTACCTGCATAACGTGGGTCGCAACCAAGCAGAATGGGCCGCCGCCTTCGGGCGCGAGGTGCTCCCCGCCCTCACGGCGTGAGCCCGCGCGTCGCACTCCTTGCAGGGGGCGTTGGCGGGGCGAAGCTCGCCCACGGCCTGCGCGCGGCACTCCCAGCTGGTGTCCTCTCGATCATCGCGAACCCGGGCGACGACTTTGAGCTGCATGGGCTCACCATCTGCCCGGATCACGACACCCTGCTCTATACCCTCGCCGACCTTGGTGACCGCGAGCGCGGCTGGGGTCTCGCCGGCGAAACCTGGAACGCCCTTGAGCAGTTCGGCAAGATCGGCGCACCCGACTGGTTCCGGCTCGGCGATCGCGACCTTGCACTGCACATCCATCGCACCGCGCAACTACGCGCTGGCGGGCGACTCACCGAGGTGAATCGCGAGATCCAGCGCAAGCTCGGTCTCAGCGAAGCGCCGATCCTGATGGCGACCGACGATCCACTGCGCACGCGCCTGCGCACTCCAGACGGCTGGATGGAGTTCCAACCATGGTTTGTTGGCGCGCAAGCGAAGCCTGAGGTTCTGGAAGTGACATTCGACGGTGCCGAGGCGGCGCGCCCGACCGCCGAAACGCTCGATGCACTCGCTACCGCTGAGCGCATCGTCATTGCGCCATCAAATCCGTTGATCTCGATTGCTCCAATTCTCGCTATCCCTGGCATCCGCGAGGCGATCGCGGCAGCACGGGCACGCGGCGCCCTTGTCGTTGGCGTCTCGCCAATTGTTGGTGGGAAGGCGCTGAAGGGGCCAGCCGATCGCATGCTCGCCGCAGCGGGACTCGACGTCTCGCCGGCGGGCGTCGCCAAGCATCTGACCGGGTTGATGGATGCCTTCATCGTTGAAACGTCAGACCTCACCCCAGCTCTTGCGGCCTCACTCACGCCACATGTGCGCAAGAGCGTTGCTGCGCCGATTGTCATGAGCGATGATGCGGCGCGGCTCGCCGTGGCACGCGCCGTTCTCGCCGTTACGTGAGCGTCACCGCCGTCCTCCCCTTCCGTTCAATCGACTCCGCGAAGTCGCGCATGTCGCCAGCCCTGAGCGAGGGAGAACGCCGTGAGTTCTCGGCGCGCCTCCTTGAGCGAACCCTGCTGGCGCTCGGTCGTGCCGCACGTATCAGCAACGTGATCCTGGTCTCACCTGATCCGCTCGCCCGCGCGCTTGCACGCAGCGGCGGACATGAGGCGCTCGACGACGGCGGCGTCGACCTGAATGCAGCGATCGCACTCGGCATCGGGCAGGCGACAGCGAGTGGCGCAACTGCGGTGCTGATCCTGCCGGTGGATCTTGCCGAGGTCACTGCGGCAAACATTGATGCGCTTCTGAGCGGCTGGTCAGGTGTGCAGCCTGGACTCCTCGCATCACCCGATGGCGGCACCTCGGCGCTCTTGGTGCCACTCCCGCGCACCTTTACGCCGCAGTTCGGAGAGAACAGTGCAGCGGCGCACCGCACCGAGCTGAGCCGTGACGGTGCCCAGGTTGAGACGCTTGTCTCGCCACTTACCGCGGACCTCGACACGCCGAGCGATCTGAAGGCCGCCATAGAGCGCGAGCGAACGGCCGCCACACCAGCGCCAACAGATGGACTGCTCGCACTCCCGATTGACGGACTCGGTGAGATCGAACCGGGTGACGACCTACCCGCCATGATCGCAAGCTGTGTGGCAGCGATCGCCGCGACGAGCGCGATTGGCGATCTACGCAGTGACGATGTCATCGCCGTGACCCAGAAGATCGTCTCGAAGGCAGAGGGGGCCATCGTTGAGCTGGCCACCATTACGCCAAGGCCGGAGGCGGTGGAGTACGCGGCAAAGTGGAGTCGCGACGCGCGCCAGGTTGAGGTGGTGCTGCAAGAGGCGATTCGCGTGGTCCGCATGGATCGCGGCGTGATCATCACGGAGACGGCGCACGGCTTTGTGCTTGCGAACTCTGGTGTTGACGCTAGCAATGTTGGCCCGCGCAGCGGCGAGGTGGTGACACTCCTACCGCGCGATCCCGATGGCTCGGCGCGCGCGATTCGCGAGGCGATCCGCCTGCGCACTGGCATCGCGCCCGGAGTCATCATCACCGACTCCTTCGGCCGCCCGTGGCGCCTCGGCATTACCGACGTTGCAATTGGCGTGGCCGGCATTGCGGCGCTGGAGGATCTGCGCGGCAAGCCCGACGCCGATGGGCGGACGATGGCTGCAACCGTTCGGGCCGTTGCCGACCAGATCGCCGCTACTGCTGAGCTCGCCCTTGGGAAGACCGCCCGTCGCCCACTCGCGCTTATCCGCGGCGCGCACCCTGAGGTTGCTGAGGACGGGAGCGCTCGATCGAGCCTAATGCCTCCTGATTGGGACCTCTTCCGCTAAGCGGCCAGCCCAGATCTGTGGGGGGCGTAGAATCGCTCCATGACGAACGCAGAGACCCCCAAGGGATTCGGGTTAGCAATTGACTTCGGCGCAGCCGCGCCAGCAGCCGATCCTGCCGTCGCCACGAAGGCTGCCCCCGCCGCTCCGACGGAGGCACGCTTGCTGATCCTCGGCTCTGGTCCAGCTGGACTCACCGCAGCAATTTATGCCGCACGTGCCGGTCTCGCCCCTGTTGTGATCGGTGGCTACGCCCCTGGCGGCCAGCTGATGCTCACCAGTGAAGTTGAAAACTTCCCCGGATTTCCTGAAGGTATTGACGGCCCAGAGCTCATGGCCAATATGCGTAAGCAGGCAGAGCGCTTCGGCACGATCATGGTGGACCAGGATGTTGACCGCGTTGACCTGAGTGCCGAACCGCACCGTGTCTGGAGCGCAGGTCGTGAATTTCACGCCGAAGCGATCATCGTGGCAACCGGCGCATCGGCTCTCTGGCTCGGACTCGAATCCGAAACCCGACTTCGTGGACGCGGCGTCAGCGCCTGTGCAACCTGTGACGGCTTCTTCTTCAAGGGGCAAGAGGTTGTCGTCGTTGGTGGCGGCGACACGGCCCTTGAAGAGGCGCTCTTCCTGACGCGCTTCGCAACCAAGGTGCACCTTGTGCATCGGCGTGACACATTCCGCGCCAGCAAGATCATGATCTCGCGCGTTCAGGCCCATGCCTCTATTCAGCTGCACATGAACCGCGAGGTGATTGAAGTGCTCGGCGAGAAGAGTACAGAGGCGGTCATGCTGCGGGACACCACCCCTGGCGCAACGAGTGCCCCAGAGCGACTCGCCACTGGTGGACTCTTCGTTGCAATCGGTCACAAGCCGAACACGGCACTGCTCGGCGGAGCACTCCCTGTAGATGCTGCCGGCTATCTGCAGCTTGAGAGCGAAACGACAGCGTCTCAAATTGACGGAGTCTTTATTGCCGGCGATGTGCATGATCACCGCTACCGCCAGGCGGTGACCGCCGCAGGAGATGGCTGCCGTGCCGCACTGGACGCTGAGCGCTGGTTGGCGGAGCGCGACGCCACAAAGTCGTAATGTCGCGTCACGATGAGGAGATCGCCCTCATTGACACTGCTCGCGCCGAACTGCTCTCACTCGTCACCCACGAACTACGCACACCCCTCGCCGTACTAAGCGCCTACGTCGAGCTGCTCTCAGACGCGGCCTCTGGCGCATCCCCCGCAAAGCCAGCCGACCTTGCCGCCTGGCGCGAAGCGGCAATGCAGCAGGTTGGTCGCCTCAACCTGCAGATTGATTCGATCCTCACCGCCGCCCGACCCGGCTCAAGCCTGCCACTGCAGACTGCTCCGATGAGCCTCGGCACGATCACTGGCGCTGTGATTCGGGATATGGCGCCACTCCTACGTAACCACTCTCTTCGCTGGGAGCAGCCGGAGCCCGAGATCGTCGTGCTTGCCGACGAGAGTCGCTTCCGCCAAGTGCTCGGCCACCTCCTAGAGAATGAGGCGAAGTACGCCCCCGTTGGCGAACCGGTCTCCATTGGCTGCTGGTCTCGCGATGGTCGCGCTGAGCTCTATCTAACCGACGATGGGGCGGGAATCCCTCGCGAAGATTGGGAGGAGATCTTTGAAGCCTTCGTACGTCGCACACAACGCCCCTCCGCGAGTGGCTCGGGGATCGGCCTATACGCAGCGCGTCGTCTCATGGGGGCGATGGGTGGCGAGATTCGGATTGAACCGAATGGATTCGGCGGAAGCCGCTTCCTACTTACGCTGCCACTCGCCCCTGAAGCACACGGCATACTTGCCAGATGAGCACCGAAACACCAACCACGCCCCTGGCGATCTTGGTGGTCGACGACGACCCAGCGCTCGTTGGCGCAATCTCCGCCCTGCTGACCGCTGGCGACTACCAGGTTCATGCCGCCTATAACGGGGTGGAGGCCGTTGAGCAGTTTGATGCCACGAAGCCGGCGCTGGTCCTGCTCGATCTGGCGATGCCTGGCCGTGATGGCCTCAATGTCATTCATGAGATTCGTACCCGCAGCGCCACGCCAATCATCGTACTGACCGGCGAAGCGGATGAGGCGGCAAAGGTTGATGCCCTAGACGCTGGCGCCGATGATTACGTCACTAAGCCGTTCGGCCGCCAGGAGCTCCTCGCTCGCGTCCGCGCTGCACTGCGACGCGGTGGTGAGCCGGCCGATGGCTCCGCTCGCGATCGCACCATCACTGGCGCGGCAGGCCTGCGCATTGATATCAGTCGACATGAGGTGCACGTCGGCTCGCAGCTCCTCGCTCTCACCAAAACAGAGTTCAATATCTTGGAGGCCCTCGCCTCGGTGAAGGGTCGCGTTGTGACACAGCAGCGACTCCTCGCCGCCGCCTGGCCGAACAAGGCGACCCCTGATCCGCTCCTTCTGAAGCCGCACGTCGCGCGTCTGCGCAGCAAGCTCGAAGAGGCTGGCGGTCCGCTCCCTGAATCGGTTCGCGGGGTTGGCTACCGACTAGGGGCGAGCTAGCTACTCCTCGCCCACGCCAATCAGGAGTGCGCTCGCCGTGGCGAGAGGCATTGCTAGAAGAACACCAGCGGTGCCTGCGAGGGCACGTACCACTTCAACCGCAACGGTTTCCGTGCTGAGTCGGCTCGCGAGACCGCCTGGGGCGATCAGGGCGGCGACCACAAGTGGGAGCGATGCGGCGAAATAGGCGAGCGGTAGCGTGTTGATCACCGCACCTACATGGGAGCGCCCGATCGCCAGCGCCCGACTGCCCACATCAAGGCTGCCAGCGCGCACATCTGCGCGGCGAATCTGCTCAACCGCCGCAACCTGAGTCGCGGCCACATCGTCGACGATCCCGAGCGTGCCGATCATTGCCGCGGCCAGACCAATGCCACGAAGATCAACGTTGCCGCCAAGAATCGGAATGAGGTTGACGAGGTCTGGATCGCCAGCAAATGGCGTAAAGGCGAGCAGGCGATCGAGAAGAATCGAGATGAGTGCGACGGCGGCAAGGCTCCCCCCGATCCCCAAGATCGTTGCAGTTGCACGCCGATTGAAACCTTCCGTGATTACAACGGAGGAGACGCCGACGACGAGGGCAATTCCCCCAGCAACGACGAGAGGTGAGGCTCCGGAGAGGAGCGCCGGAATCCCGAACCGCACCAGTACGACACCGGTAACGGTGAGTGCAAGGAGTGCGCGTGCGCCGACCCCTCCCGCAATCGCTACGACCGCAGCGGCAAAGAGTGCAAGGGCGATCAGTAGCGCCCCACCTCTAGAGCGATCCGCAACGACAAAGACTGCTCCCCCACTAGCGTCGGTGACTTCCGTGAGGAGGACCTCATCACCCTTGTTGTACGGAATCGAGCCGGCAATGTCGCTCGCCTGATCCACTGAGGCGGTGAGGCGCTCTCCAAGGCGTGGACCCTCAAGGAGCTCAACGGTCGCACTGCCCGAGGATCCCCCTTCCCCAGGGAGAGGCTGAGAGACGATGACGGCACGCAGGAGTACGGGGGCGCTCGTGTCGGTTGGGAGCGTCCATGGGCTTGGCGCCACAAGGAGCACGAGGAGCAGCAGTGCCGAGCCAGCGAGGCGGGCAGCGCCGGCCAGCCACGCTCGGCTCGTGCGAGGATCTCGTCGTGTGCCGGTGCTACTTGCTGGCATCAATACCCCCACTGATTTGCATCATCGTAGCCGCTCATCTGGCGTTTACCTTCGAACCCTAGAATCTCCCTATGCAGGAAGCAGCACAAGGGGCACCCGTCGCGATTCGTATCCTCCGCGAGCAGCAACGCCTTGAGCTGGACTGGCGCGATGGTCATCAGAGCATTTATGACGCGATCCCGCTGCGATGGCTCTGCCCCTGCGCCTACTGCCGCGGTGAGGCGGGTCTCCCGGGCTGGCTCGACGCCAATCCAACCCTTAGCCCAAGCCAAACGAAACTCGAGGGTGGCGAAATGGTGGGCAGCTATGCCCTCTGCCTCTTCTGGGGCGACGGACATCGCACCGGTTACTACACCTGGTCGCTGCTCCGGCAGCGCTGCTCCTGCGCCGATTGCATGAGCGGCCCGCGGTGACGCTCGGAGTCAGCCGAGAGCTCTCTCTCCTGGCCTTCAACGCTCGCGTTTTGACGGAAGCGTCCAACAGCAAGCGCCCACTACTCGATCGCTTCCGCTTTCTCGGCATCGTCGCATCGAACATCGATGAGTTCTACGGGGTGCGTGTTGCCGGCATTCAGGACCAGCAGGTCGCTGGCGTGCGAACCCCTGGACCTGACGGCCGAACTCCCGACGTGCAACTTGCCCTGATTCGCGAAGCGACCGACCTCCTTACCGAATCGGCACAGGAGAGTTGGGGCACGCTGATCGAAGAGCTGCGCAGTGCTGGGTTGCCGCTGCGAAGGTGGTCCGACCTCGATGCCGCCGAGCAGTCAATCCTCACGGAGCGATTCACGCGAGAGATCTTCCCCGTGCTAACCCCTCTCGCAGTTGACCCGGGCCACCCATTTCCGCTGATTAGCTCACTCAGCCTCTCGGTCGCGATACGGCTCCGCGCACATGGCGGCGAAGAGATTTCACTGGCGCGTGTAAAGGTGCCAACAATCCTTGGCCGAATCGTGCAATTCGGCAACGGTGACTGGATCTTGATGGAAGAGCTGATCTTGGCTCATCTTGACCTCCTCTTCCCTGGCACAGAGATCGTTGACGCACACCTCTTCCGAGTCACACGCGACGCCGACCTCGACACCGTAGAGGAGGAGGCAGACGACCTCCTTGAGGCGATCGAAGAGGGGCTCCGCCAGCGGCGGTTCGGCAGCGTGGTGCGCCTCGAGGTTGGCACTGAGATGCCAGGCGATCTGCTTGAGATGCTCTTGACTGGGCTTGAGATTAGCCAGAGCGAAGTGCAAGTGATCGGGGGAACCCTTGACCTCTCTGTTGCGCTACAAGTCGCGAACCTCCCTCACCCGGAACTGCGCGCCCCACGATGGCAACCGGTCACGCCAGCGCGCATCACTGCAAGCACGTCAGCCGATGCTCCGAACGGCGACATGTTCAAGGTGATCGCCGAAGGCGACCTGCTGGTGCATCACCCATATGACAGCTTCGAGGCGAGCGTTGACCGTCTCTTTGCTCAGGCAGCCGATGATCCTGATGTGCTCTCGATCCGCTCCACGCTCTACCGAACTGGGGCGACCTCAAGCATCCCCGCGCATCTGATCCGCGCCGCCCAGGCAGGGAAAGAGGTGGTGGTGCTCGTCGAGCTGAAGGCGCGCTTCGACGAGGCGGCCAATATTGAGTGGGCCCGACGACTTGAAGAGGCGGGGGCACACGTGGTCTACGGCGTGATGGGCCTCAAGACGCACTGCAAGGCGACGCTGATTGCGCGACGTGAGGGCGCGGTGATTCGTCGCTATGTGCACCTCTCTACGGGGAACTACAACCCGAAGACAGCACGCGGCTACACCGACATCGGCCTCTTCACCACAAACGACGTGATCGGCACCGACGTGGCCGCCCTCTTCAACTTCCTGACTGGTGGTGCTCGCACCTCGTCGTACACGCGCATCTTGGTGGCACCAGACCACCTACGCAGTGAGATCAAGCGGCACATTGAGCGCCTCACAGAGCAGGCACGAACCGGCGCCGCAACGTCGATCACCATCAAGGTGAACGCCCTGATCGATCCCGAAATGATCGCAGCCCTCGATCGAGCCGCTGAGGCGGGAGTCTCCATGGACCTGATCGTTCGTGGCATGTGTGGCCTCCTGCCAAGCCCGGAGCGCCATGGCACCCGCCTGCGGATTCGCTCGGTGATCGGCGACTACCTTGAGCACAGCCGCATCTATCGCTTTGCGGGGCCCGATGGCGTTGATCTTTTCGCTGGAAGTGCGGACCTGATGGAGCGCAACCTTGACCGACGCGTAGAGGTGCTCTTCCCACTCGAAGGCGATGAGGTTCGCCGCAAGACTGACGAGATCCTCGCCGCGCTCCTCGCCGACACATCCAACGCCTGGACGTTGCAGCCAGACGGGGCCTGGGAGCGCCTCGCAGACACTGGAACCTCATCGTTTGAAACCTTGCGACAGGTGGCACTCGCCGCATCTCAGGCATAATCTCGCCATGGAGCGCGAGTTGAAATTTCTCCTCGAGCACGCGCACGCCCCCGCGCTTCCGAGCGGCTACCACTTGGCGCAGCCTCAGCCTACGCTCCACCTTCTTGATGAGTACCTGGACTATCGTGGCCAAATCTTGGCCGCTGGCTGGCGACTACGACGACGCCGATCCGATGGCGAACCGTTGCGGTACACGCTCAAGTCCGAACGAGCAGAGAGCACCTCAGGCCCACTGACCGAGCGCAGAGAGATTGAACGCACACCAGAACCGCACGAGGAGCTCCCAGCTGAAATTGTCTCCACGCTCACGGAGGCTGGAGTTGAAATGCCACACGTGCTCAATCGCTTGCAGCCCTACCTCACACTTCGCCAGGAACGCCAGCCGTTCGTGCTCTCGACAAGCGAGGGAGCGCTCGCGCTGCTCAGCGTAGACGAGGTCCGCGCGTCTGCGCCGACACCTCCAACCGAGCATCGCTGGACGGAACTCGAGATTGAGTTCCTCGCCACCATTCCGTCTGAAATTCGTGACCGCGCAACAGACGAACTGGGCGCGTGGATCGCAGCGCAACCGGGCGTTACCGTCGGTGGCGAATCAAAGGTCAGTCGAGCAGCCCGACTGCTCTCACTCTCGATCTAGCGCGAGGAGCCTGCCCGAGTCTCCATGACAAGCGCTGGGAGCGCTTCGCGCCACCCATCACCCGCGCGCGCTACAGCAACAACTAAGCCTTCACGAATGCCGCCGCGATCAACCGTGACCTCTCGCGCCGTCGTTCGCTGCAGTAGCGCCTCAACAATCGCGATGCCCGCTGGAAGGAGTCGCGCTCGACGCTGCGAGATTGCGAAACGCTCTGCAACCTCTTTGGCGGTGAGTGCAACGAGTCGATCCCCCATCGCTGCGAGATCTTCTCGCTCAATCGTGCGACTTATGAGCGTTGCCGGAACGAGCTTGAGGAGGCGCGTTGCAGTCCCTCCCACCAAGATGAGACGGTGCACATCGGCGACGGTCAGATCGGCCAGCGCGATCTGGGCATGTCGACGCAGCTCCTGCCACTCGCGTGGGCGAGGCGGGTCCTGGTATGAGACGCGCGCCAAGAGACGAGCGGAGCCAATGGAGACTCCAATTGCGCGTGGCAGCTCGCCAGGATGCAGCTCCACCGCTTCTGTTGATCCGCCACCAATGTCAACGACGAGCTGTGGCACAGAGTGGTCATGCCCGTGGTGCAGACCGAGAACAGTGAGGAGCCCCTCATCCTCGTGGGTCAGTACGATCGGCGCGCTGAACTTTGGCCCATGAAGTGCGCGCAGCACACTCTCCTGGTCGCGAGCGCGGCGAAACGGCTCCGTAGCGACGACAAACATCTGATCAGCGCCCAAGGTCGTAGCTCGTGCGCGAAATGTCGCGAGTGCATCGCTAATCGCCGTCGTGGCCTTTCGCCCTATGGCGCGATCCTGCTCAACCAGCCGACCGAGCTCAATGGGCATTGACTCATCGGCGATCACCTCTTGGCGCACCCCATCCGAAACGGCAACATAGAGGTGCGTTGAGTTGGAGCCGATGTCGACCACGGCGCAGACCCGAGGGACCCCAGCCTGGGAGCTTCCCACCCGGCCACGGCGGGGCTTCGGGGTCTGAGGGGCGGTAGAGAGACGCGGCCTCGCCGCGTGAACACTGCGTGAACGCTTCCCTGCCACCATCCGCGCATCCTAGCCGTGAACGGAGATTCCCTCTCGGTGGGGCTGGGGCGGTAGGATGTAAACCAATCACCTGAGCAGCGCGGAGGGGATATGTCAACAGGAGACGATCAGGGCCGAGTCGAAAGCGAGATCCAGGAGATCCTCGCCCGCACCGCAACTGATGGCGCCACGGCAGCGCCGCAGGGCGCCCGCGAGCCCCTTGACCGCGAACTCCGCGCCATCAAGGAGACGGTCGTTCGCATGGGGAGCATGGCCGAGGCGGCGATCCGCGACGCTCTTGACGCGCTCGTCACCCACAACGCCGAGAAGGCCACCGCGGTGATCATCGGCGACCGCAAGATCAACGATATGCAGCACGAGGTCATTACGGCGATCACGACCACCATCGCCACGCAGAGCCCGGTCGCCCGTGACCTGCGCAACCTCTTGATGATGAATCACGTTGTCTATGAGTTGGAGCGGATCGGTGATCATGCCGCCTCCGTTGCCAAGATTGCCGTCCAGCTCGCCCCGGAGCCGGCGCTGCAGCGATACCTGCACCTCCCTGAGATTGGCGAACTGGCAGCATCGCAGCTACACGGCATCCTGATGGCGCTCGTTGACGTTGACCCTGCCCGCGCCCGCGAGGTCGCGGTCAGCGATGACCAGATTGATGCCCTCTATCGGCAATCATTCGATGAGTGCGTCCGACTGATGGAGGCCGATAAGTCCAATGTCGCCCGAGGAACGCGCCTCCTCTTCGCAGCGCACTACCTTGAACGAATCGGTGATCGCACGACCAACATCGCCGAAGACATCGTCTACCTTGCCTCTGGAGAGGTTGAGGACCTCAATCCTTGAGTTCGGATCGTGCAACTTCGGCCAAGGAGCGCAAGCGCCTCTACATCGTTCGTCACGCCGATGCAGGTGACCCGGCGGAATGGATCGGCCCTGATGCAGAGCGCCCTCTTAGTTCAAAGGGGGTCAAGCAGGCCGCCCGACTTGCGGCGGCACTCGTTGCCGCCGGCACGAACGTCGGATCGCTCCGCACATCGCCGGCTCGCCGCTGCACTGAAACCTGCGCCGTCATTGCCGCAGCGTTAGAGACCACCGCCACCATTGACGAGCACCTTGCCGACGGACCGACTGCGGCGCACGTCGCCAAGCTCCTCGCTCGACGCGGTCACGACGTCCTCCTCCTTGTCGGGCACCAGCCGCACCTCGGCAACCTGATCGCCGAGCTCACTGGCATTGACGCGATCCCGGTTGAGAAGGGGTCCATGATCCGCATCGACATCCCGGCACCGTATACGCCGGGGAGCGGCCGTCTCGTTGCGCTCGTTCCCCCCGCGCACCTACGCGCTCCGAAGAGCGAGCGCTAACGCGTCGCCGCGCGAGCGGCAGCCGCCCCTTCGCCCTCAACGCAGAGGGCGGTAAGTCGCAGATCACTCGCCCAAGCGGCACCCTGCACCTCTCGCAGCGTCCAGGCGGCAACCTCGAGCCCCGCATCACGCCAGCGGCTGATGCGTTCGTCGGTCAAGAGATCCAGCGCAACCGAGAGGCCAGCGCACCCTAGTTGCACCGCCTGCTCCGCCTCTGCCGCGATCTCGGCGTTGAGCCAACGGGACCATTCTGGCGCACGCTCTGCAACGACTTGGAGAGCACTCGGGTGGAAACTAGAGAAGACAACCCCCTCTGCCCCTGCACCGCGCGCAGCGACAAGGGTGGTGAATAGCGCATCGGTTGGACGCTCCTTTAGCTCTAGGTCAATCAGTGTTGCGGCGGGCATGGCGGCAAGAACTTCGGTGAGCGTTGGCACACCGATCTCCGCAAGCTCGATCGCCGAGAGTTCACACACACGCCGTGGTACCCCGAAGAGTCGATCGAGCGTCTCATCGTGCACGATCACCGCTACCCCATCGGCACTAAAGCGCACATCAAACTCCACGCCATCACACTGCAGCGCACCCGCCACGAGAGCGGCGAGGCTGTTCTCTTGAAGCATGGCATCGTGGGCTCCGCGATGTGCAAGGAGGACCGGACGCTGCAGTGCCTCACGTGCGCGACCGATCGCGCTCGGGCGATGAGTCAGGAGGCGTCTCCTGCTGGTGGCAGCGTAATAGTGAACGTTGTCCCTACGCCCGTCGTTGAGGTGACGGTGATCTCGCCCCCGTGACGAAGCACGGCGTGTCGGGCAATCGCGAGTCCGAGTCCGGTCCCACCGCCGCCAACGGCCCCGGCGCCACCATCCACTCGCTCCACGGTGAAGAACCGTTCAAAGATGCGCGAGAGGTGGGCACGATCGATACCAATGCCGTGATCCACCACTGCGATCTTGGATCCGCCATCGCTCAGTCGTTCAACTTCAAGTTCAACTCGTCCCCCCTCACGGCTGTACTTCACCGCGTTATGGACGAGGTTCGCCACCGCCTGGCGTAGGCGATCACGGTCGCCAGTAATGAGGAGTGGGCCTGTGCCGATCACATCAATGCCGCCGCCATGCTGTGCCGCGACCGGAGTGAACCGCTGCGCGACCTCCTCGGCCAAGGTGGCCAGGTCGAACTCGGCCTTGCGGAGCGGGATCTCACCCGCCTCTAGGGTGGCGAGGTCGAGCATCTCATCGGCCATCTGAACGAGGTGGAGCACCTCAACCTCGATCTTGGCACTGCGGCTTGCCACACCAGAAACATCACCCTTCGCTGCGGCGCCGCCAATCGTCTCCGCGAGAAGGCGGATCGTTGAGAGCGGCGTGCGCAGCTCGTGCGAGAGGTTGTCTACGAACTCGGTGCGAATCTGTCGCAGTCGACGCACCTCAGTCAGGTCGCGCAAGACCAGCCAGGCGCCGCCATCACCATCGGGTGCTGCCACCACAGAGACGTGTCGCGCCTCGTCGGAGTGCCCAAGGCGGCCGTCGCGAATATCAATCTCGCCGCGATGCACTTCGCCAGCGATCGCCTTGCGGGTGAGTTCCTCGAGTCGGAAGTCAACGGTCGCTTCGATCAGCGGCATGCCACGGAACTGCACATCGCCACGCGCAAGGATCTCACCGGTGACCGGGCTTGCGGCGCGGATGACGAGGTCCGAGCCGACGCGGAGAATGGCATCGTCGGTTGCCTCAAGGAGGGCGTTCAGGCGCTCAGATCGACGATCAGCGCGATCCCAGGCAACGTCTGCCCGACTGCTCTCCCGTGCTGCGCGATCGGCCTCTGTTGCTACGTCTTGCGCTGTGAAGCGGCGAACAACCAGATAGGTGATCCCTGCAGAGACCAGTACCGTTGCAAGCCCGATGATGATGTCGGGCATCAGGCGGCTGGGTGCGGATCGCGTGCTGCATGCCGCGGTGGATACCCGCGCTTGAGCAGCTCCGCCTCAATCGCGGCACGATCGCTCGCCTGCGCGCCACGAATAGCGTTGAGCACTTCGCCCACCGGCAGGACGCTTCGCTCACCCGTTGAGCGCCGGGTAACCTCTGCCCCGCCAGCTTCAAGTGAGCGCGGCGAGATGGTGATCATCCATGGCGCACCGATCAACTCGGCATCGGCGAACTTCACGCCAGGGGTCTCGGTACGATCATCAACGAGCAGCTCAATGCCGGCAGCCTCAGCCTCCGCCTCAAGGGCGAGTGCGATCTCGGTCACCTTCGGGTCCTTGTTCGCGCCAACGATCGCAACCTGTGCGTCGAAGGGGCTGATTGAGATCGGCCAGGAGAGGCCCTTCTCGTCGTGGTGCGCCTCAGCGATGCAGGCAACCGCACGGCCAACGCCGATCCCATACGAGCCCATCACGATTGGGTGCGAGACCCCCGCCTCGTCGGCGTAGGTGGCACCCAGCGCACCGGTGTATCGAGTGCCGAGCTTGAAGATGTTGCCAACCTCAATGCCGTTCTCGATGCGCAGTTTGCCACCACAGGCGAGGCAGGCATCGCCCACCTTCGCTGATGCGATGTCGGCGACGGCAGTTGGCGTGTAGTCTCGGCCGACGTTCACGCCGGTCAGGTGATAGCCCACCTTGTTCGCTCCTGCAACCATATTGGCGGTCGTTGCGACGAGCTCATCCACGACGACGGTTGCCTCCTTGATTCCCACAGGGGATGCGTACCCTGGCTCCATGCCAGCGGCGCGAATCTCTTCTTCGCGTGCGGGTCGGAGGTCTCGCGCACCGATGGCGTTGGTCAACTTCGTCTCTTCCACCTCATCATCGCCGCGGACGATGGCAACAATGAGTCGCCCATCGCGGTCGGCGAAGAAGACCGCCTTTGCACAGGTCGACGCAGGAACCTTCAACTGCGCCGCAAGTTCAACAATGGTTGAGGCGCCTGGCGTTGCGATCTCCTTGAGCGGCTCCTGTGGCGCGCTTGCTGGGATCTCGCGCTTCACAACGGCGACCTGTCGGTTCGCGGCAGCACCGCAGCCATCGCAGAGCACGAGGCTATCTTCACCAAACGGGCTGAAGGCCATGAACTCGTGCGCCAGTGAGCCGCCCATCATGCCAACATCGCTGGCCACGGCGATCGCTTCGAGTCCAAGCCGAGCAAAGATGCGCGTATAGGCGTGGTAGTAGAGCTTGTAGGAGCGATCAAGGCCCGCCTCATCACGGTCGGCGCTATAGGCGTCCTTCATCGTGAACTCGCGCACGCGAATAAGTCCACCGCGCGCCCGTGGCTCGTCACGCCACTTGGTTTGGAAGTGGTACATCTGCTGTGGGAGTTGGCGCCACGAGTTGATCAGCTTGCGAAGTAGGTCAGTCACCACCTCTTCGTGCGTCATCGCCAAGACCATGTCGCGGCCACCGCGGTCGTTGAAGCGGCCCATCTCCGGTCCGATCTGGTCGTAGCGCCCCGTCTCGCGCCAGAGGTCGGCAGGGTGTACGACCGGCATCAGCATCTCCTGGGCGCCGATCGCGTTCATCTCTTCGCGAATGACCTGGGTGACGCGCATGTTGACGCGCATGCCGAGCGGGAGGAGTGAGTAGATTCCAGCACCAAGTGGCCGAATGTACCCAGCACGGAGCAGGAGGCGGTGGGAGGGCATCTCCGCGTCGGCGGGATCCTCCCGAAGGGTCGTAAAGAAGAGTTCGCTCATGCGCATGGGGTCAATCCTACCCGCGCGCGGGGCTCTCGTTCAGAAGAGGTGTGTGGGTCAGGCTGGGCGTCGCAGGACGTAGCCGATCCCGCGGACCGTCTGAAGGGCTACGGGCTCGGCGGGGATCGCCTCCACGGCCTGACGCAGGGCATGCATATGCACGTCAACCGTGCGCGTTTCGCCCGCATAGTCGTAGCCCCACACCTTGTCGAGGAGCTGCTCCCGTGAGTAGACGCGACCCGCGTTCTCAATGAGGAATGCCAGCAGCTGGAAGGCCTTCGGCTTGAGGTGTACCGCGACACCGTCGCGCAGCACTCGTTGCCCCTCAACGTCAACCTCCGCCTCGGCAATGCGGAGGCGCGAGCCCACCGCAACTGGGTTGGCCCCAGCCTCAGCGCGGCGGAGCACCGCCCGGATGCGCGCGATCAGCTCTCGCGAGGAGAAGGGCTTCGTCACGTAGTCATCGGCGCCAAGGTCGAGGCCGCTGATCCGATCCGTCTCCGATGCCTTGGCCGTGACCATGATGATCGGGACCTGCGAGCTGCTGCGAATCGATCGACAGACCTCAATGCCGCCCATCTCAGGGAGCATGAGGTCGAGCAGGATCAAGTCTGGTGGAGCGGCGCGAAACGCAGCGAGGCCTGCGGCACCGTTCTCGGCCTGGGTGATGATGAATCCCTCGCTCGTCAACGCATCAGCGAGCGCCTCGCGAAGGGCTCGCTCATCTTCAACCAGCAGGATCTTGATTGGTCGTTCTGGCACCGCGTCACTCTGAGGGAGCGGTGTTATCGCCATGTAAACGCTAGTTGCCGCTCACCAGTGCGACAGCGGCGTCGAGATGCGCCAGCACGCGAGCGCGACCGAGGAGGCGCATGCTGTCAAAGAGTGGTGGCGTCGCCGTTCGCCCCGTGACCGCGACACGGAGAGCCATGAAGAGATCGCCCGACTTCCAGCCCGACGCCTCGGCGAGCGCCCGGAGCTGCACCTCAAGCGGGTCCTCTGCATCGAGTAGTGGCTGATCGCCCTCGCCGATCGCCTCAGCAATCAGAGGGCGTGCCGCTGCGAGCGCCTGCAGTGTGGTGGCAGCATCCCAACGCTTCGGTACCAGTGCCGCACGGTCATGCTCAAGGGCGGTGGCGAAGAGGAAGTCGGTGAGTGTGACCGCCGACGAGAGGAGCGGAATGCGATCACGGATCAACGGGATCAGCGCGACGATCTCGGCATCGGTTGCCGGCCGCTGTAGCGTGCCGTTTGCTGCAGCACCCTCGTAGAAGGGGCGAAGTCGTACGAGCAACTCCTCGTTGCTCAACCGTCGGATCCATTGGCCGTTCAGCCACTCGAGGCGTGTGCGATCGAATACCGCGCCGGCCTTCTGCACATGTTCCAGATTGAATCGCTCCTGCAGCTCATCAATGGAGAGCACCTCGTCTTCGCTCCCCGTCGACCAGCCGAGCAGTGCGAGGAAGTTCACCAGCGCCTCAACCAGGAAGCCCTCGGCGCGATAGTCCACGAGGGCGGTCTGGCTCTTGCGCTTGCTCATCTTCGTTCGGTCTGGGTTCAGGATCAGCGGTAGGTGGGCAAACTTCGGCAGAGGTACGCCGAGCGCCTCAAAGAGCAGGATGTGCTTCGGCGTGTTGGAGAGGTGGTCCTCGCCACGAATGACGTGGGTGATCCCCATGTCGGCATCGTCGACCACGACGGTGAAGTGATAGAGCGGCGTGCCATCGGCGCGCAGGATCACGAGGTCGCCACCCAAGGCGTCGCTGTCAATCTCAACCCGCCCGCGCACAAGGTCATCAATAACAACGACACCAGGCTTAATGCGGAAGCGCAGGGCTGCCGATTCACCTGCGGCAATGCGTGCGGCAGAGGTCTCGGCAGGGATCGCGGCACAGCGACCGGAGTAGCGCGGCGGAAGCTTCGCCGCTTCACGAGCCTTGCGCTCTGCATCAAGATCACCTGGGGTACAGAAGCAGGGATAGGTCAGCCCTTTTGCGCGGAGCTCATTCGCCACGGCGGTGTAGCGCTCGCTGCGCTCAGATTGTCGGTACGGGCCGCGGTCGCCGCGCTCCCCCTCTGCAACTACACCCTCATCGGCGGCAAGGCCGAGCCAGGCGAGCCCCGCAAGAATGTCGGCCTCAAACTCCTTGGTGGAGCGCGCCGTATCGGTGTCTTCCACGCGCACGATGTAGGTGCCGCCATGGCGACGCGCGAAGAGCAGGTTGAAGAGCGCAGTTCGCGCCGTACCGATATGGAACGGTCCTGTTGGGCTCGGTGCAATGCGCACGCGCACGGCATCACTCATGAGCGTGCCGGAATCTGATGGAAGAGCGACGCATCCACAGCACCACGCATCACCTGTACAAGCGCGGCGGGGCGAAGGCCGAGCGAAGCTTTCCCGATCGGACCATCGAGCGTGAGTGAGTCAAGTGATGTGCTTCGCGAGAGAACGGTGATCTTTGCGCCGGGGACCAGCCCACGCGCCTCGAGATAGCCGAGCAGCGCGGCATCAGCCTCGGCCGCTTCTGTGACGCGATAGATGGTCGCCGCCTCACCCGCCTCAAGCGCTGCGAGTGGCTCCCCCTTCGGTCGGCGTGCCTCGGCCGCTCGGTCGATCGGATTCCCGTGCGGGCAGGTCTGCGGATGGCCAAGCATCTCATCGAGGCGTGTCTCAAATTCAGGCGAGATGGAGGCATGGAGTCGGCGTGCCTCAACATCGGCCGCCGCCCACGGCATACCGACGATGCCAGTTAGCAGCCACTCCAAGAGGGCATGCCGTCGGAAGACGGCATCGGCAGCACTCTCGCCTGAGGCGGTGAGCCTCCAAAGCCGCGCATGTCCGCTGCACGGTGCGATCAGTCGATCATCAGCGAGTCGGCGGAACATCTCGGCGGCCGCCTGTTTACTCACCTCAAGGTCCTTGGCAACGAGTGACGGGGTGACCCCCTCATCGTCGCCATGGCTGCGGAAGGCGAGGAGGTACTCCTGCGCCGCCGCTGTAAGAGCTGCTCGACGAGTGGTTGCCATAGGGCTGATCCTACCTGCGACGCGCATTCAGGGCGATGTAGGCGAGAAGCGCACAGAGAGCCGCAGCCGCGAGCAGGCGAAGGGAGCCGCTCACCAGCACCGTAATGAGAACCAGCGAGGCGGCCCCAACGGCGAGTGATGTGGATCGTGCCACGCCACGTGTCTCTGCTGTCTGAGGTCGCGGAGCAGGCTGCGCTGTGGTGCGCTCCCGCGGCGTTCGCCGAACGGGGCGTCGCCCGCGGGCTCGATACTCGGGGCCATGCTTGCGAGGGTCGGCGTACTCGCGCGGATTGACCGTCCAATACGTGCCAGAGTCGGCGCCAACCCAGGCGGCCCCATCCCAGACTGGCTCAGCCTCTGTCGCTCCGTCATACGTGGTGGAGCCAGGGTGCGCACTGGCTGTTGACTGCGTGCCAGCGCTCGGTTGAGCCGGTTGCGGCGTGCGGCGAGGTGCAGGTGCAGCTGCTGTACGAGCTGGTGGTAGGTCACGAGTTGGTGCACCGATGCGCCCCGCAGCAATCGCGTCAGCGAGTGCAACCTCGTACGCCTCGGTGATCCGCGCAAACTGCGAGGCAGTTCTGCCACCACCAATGGCATCTGGATGCGTCGACTTTGCTAATCGGCGAAAGGCAGACTTAACCTCGCGCGCAGATGGCTGCCCAGGGAGACCGAGTACGCGCCATGCCTCCTCTTTGCGCATCTTTGCCGTTGGCACGACCTACGAAACCTTGAGCGTCGTGAGTGAATCTCCGGGTCGTACCGTAGCGAGTGCTGCACCGCCCCGCGGATCGGCAAGGCTCACGCTGCGATGCGAATCGAGCGATGCTGCTGCGGCAACGCTGGCGCCGATCGCCGCAAGGACGGCGACTGTCGCAACGCGACCAGAGCGAGCCGCTGCATCACCATCCTCGGTGCGCACCGCGATGCCGTAGCCCGGCAGGCCAACAAGGCAGAGCCCCTCAGCCCCTTGCTTTGCGACAACGAGTCCCTCGCCACCGCGAATGAGATCGGTATCCAGGAAGCCCGCCCCCGAGATGAGGCGGGGGTTCTTGATGGCGGCAACGCGAACGCGATCAAGCAGCGCGCGGTAGCGCTCGGGCACGTGCTCATCGTGCGGGGTCGCCCAGCGTCGGGCCCCCTCCGCCGCCGCGCGAAGCGGGATCGCCGAGGTGGGGATCGCACAGCCATCAATACCCCACGGCGCTGCGTGCAGGTCAACGCTCAGTAACTCACCAACAACGGTGCGCAACTCGCGCTGCACCGGGTGATCAAAACTCTCGTACCCGACCGGATCAAACCCCCGTGCCTTCGCCAGGAGCAGCAGTGAGAGGTGCTGCCCTGAGCACATGTGGGCAAGCAACTCGCCGCTTCCGCCACGAGCGCTCTGCGGTCGGCCGTGCACAAGGTGTGCTGGGTTCAGTCCGAAGGTGTCGATCATCCGCTGCGCCACCGCGATGTGTTCGTCGGCGCCCGCGTGGCTCGCCGAAGCGAGGGTGATCATCTCGTCGTCGAGCGTGAGGCCCGCCTCGTCTGCTGCATCCAGCACCGCCACTGCGGTGAAGGGCTTCACGGAGCTGCGCAACGAGATCAGCCGATCTGGCTCGCCAACGCTTGCGGCGAGGCGACCGCCGCCTGCCACCACCGCCACGTCGCCGCGATGTGCCGCCTCAGTGATTTGGCCTCGCTGGACCACCGTAATCACCGGCGGTGGCGCACCCTCGCCGACGCGAGCGTTGCTCATGCCAGGCCGAGGGCCTTGTCAACCTCTGTCAGGCCGCGGTCGATCACATCGAACGCAAAGTCAAGCTCCTCGTTCGTGATGATGAGCGGTGGATTCGTGAAGAATCCATTCCATCGCACGATCGTATAGAGGCCGTTCTTGCGGAAGAAGGCGCCGAGCGCCAGCATCTCTGGTGCGCTGGTATTGAACGCCGCAATCGGCTCTTGCGTCTTCGGATCACGCACCAGCTCAATGATTCCGAAGAGTCCGATGTTGCGAATTGGCCCGACGCACGGGTGCTTCACCTTCATGCGCTCATGATGCGCGCGGAGCGTCTTCCCCATCGTGGCGGCGCGGGTGATCAGGTCGTCCTCCTCGTAGACCTCGATCGTGGCGAGGGCGGTCGCACAGGCGAGCGGATGGCTGTTGTAGGTCAACCCACCACCGAACACCTTCTCAGCAAAATGATCGGCAATCGGCCGTCGCATGCCGAGCGCGCCGAGCTGCACATAGGCGCTGGTCAGACCCTTCGCCATGGTGATCATGTCGGGCACGACGCCTGAGTGATCAATGGCGAACCACTTCCCCGTTCGACCGAACCCCGCCATCACCTCGTCGGCGATCAGCAGGATGCCGTGGCGATCACAGATGTCACGCAGCCCCTGCATGTACCCGTCAGGCGGAATCAAGATGCCGTTTGTACCGACAACCGGCTCAACGATGATTGCGGCGACGGTGTGCGGCCCTTCGAAGCGAATGATCTTCTCAGTCTCCGCAAGCACCTCAGCGACCGGGCGTGGCTCGGCGGCACCGAACTCGTGGAAGTCTGGGATTCGGAAGATGCCAGGCATGCCAGGCTCGGCGAACCAACGACGCGGATCGCCAGTAGCGCTGAGCGCTCCAGAGGTGCCGCCGTGGTACGAGCGATAGCGTGCGGCGATCTTGTGACGGCCCGTATAGAGGCGCGCAATGCGGAAGGCGTTCTCGACCGCTTCAGCACCGCCGTTGGTGAAGAAGAAGGCGTCAATGTCACCAGGGCAGATCTCGGCCAGCTTCGCACCGAGTCGGGCGCGCGGCTCTGTCGCCATAAACGGGTTTGCGTAGGCGAGGGTGGCCGCCTGGTCGGTAATCGCCTTCAGCACGCGCTCATCACCGTGGCCGATGTTGGTGCACATGAGCTGGCTGTTGAAGTCGAGGAACTTCTCCTCTTCGGGGGTCCAGAACCAGGAGCCCTTTGCGCGAGCAATCGGAATAGGGTTCGCTGCAGCCTGGGCGGACCATTCGGTCATGGTGTGGCGCTTGGAGAGGGCGACCATCTCTGGCCCGCTCAGTGGGGTTCGCTTGGCTGCGCTCATAGACCCTCCCAGTGATGAGGCGCAGGCGCGCCCTCGTGCCGCTGAGGATACCCCCCTTCTGGTGGTGCGTGGCGCGAGACAATCACGCCGTGCGCCGCGCTTAGGGCGCGGATCGGCGAGAATCTCGCCATGGCAACAACCGTTGAAAGCTTGGCCGCACAGAGTGCCCCAGCCACCCTAAAGAACTACATCAACGGGCAGTGGGTCGCTTCAACCTCGAACGAGCGCCTTGTGGTGCCGAACCCGGCTACCGAGGCCCCCCTCGCCTACGTACCTCTCTCGAATGCCGCCGACGTACAGGCTGCCGTTGATGCGGCGCGAGCCGCCGCTTACGAGTGGGGCGAGATGCCACCTCCAGAGCGAGCCGGCTACCTCTTCAAGTTGCGTGAGGCGATGCTCGACAACCGCGAAGCGCTCGCCAAGCTCGTCACCACCGAGAACGGCAAGGTGCTGAGCGATGCTACGGGCGAGGTCCGCCGCGGCATTGAGGTCGTCGACTTCGCCTGCGGCGCCCCAACGCTGCTCATGGGGCAGAACCTCGACCAGGTCTCGCGCGGCATCGACTCCGAGATGGTGCGCTTCCCTGTCGGGGTGGTCGCCGGCATTACGCCATTCAACTTCCCCTTCATGGTGCCAATGTGGATGCTGCCACTCGCGATCGCCTGTGGGAACTCCTTCATCTTGAAGCCATCCGAGCGCACGCCACTCTCGTCGCAGCGCATCATCGAGATCTGCGAAGAGGCCGGGATCCCTGCGGGCGTTGTTGGCTTGGTGCATGGTGCTGTTGAGACGGTCACCGGCCTGATCACCAACCCAGGCGTCGACGCCATTAGCTTCGTTGGATCCGAGCGCGTAGCGCGCATCGTCTACGAGACTGCAGCCAAGAGCGGCAAGCGCGTGCAGGCGCTCGGCGGTGCCAAGAACCACATCATCGCCATGCCTGATGCGGTGCTCGACCAGAGCGTGCCAAACATCGCGGAGTCTGCCTTCGGCAATGCGGGGCAGCGTTGCCTCGCAGGCTCGGTCCTCACGCTGGTCGGCGAAGCGCGTGAGCGCATGTTGCCGCGACTCCTCGAACACGCCGACACGATCAAGATGGGATTCGGCCTTGATGCTGGTGTCTCGCTCGGCCCCGTGATCCGTGGTGAGGCACGTGAGCGCATTCACACTCTGGTCGACCAAGGGGTTGCTGCAGGAGCGAAGATGCTGCGCGACGGTCGCGGCACCGGGCCCGAGAAGGGCTACTTCGTTGGCCCAACGCTGCTTGAGATCGCGCCAACCTCGCCACTGGCACGCGAGGAGGTCTTCGGGCCAGTCCTCTCGATTCTCTACGCGAAAGACCTTGATGAAGCGCTCCGCCTGATGGCCGAGACGAACGAGTACGGCAATGCGGCGAGCATCTACACCGCCTCTGGTTCGGCGGCGCGTGAGTTCAAGCGCAAGGCGACCTCGGGGATGCTCGGTGTGAACGTTGGTGTGGCAGCCCCAATGGCCTTCTTCCCGTTCAGCGGTCGCCGCAAGAGCTTCTTCGGCGACCTGCACGC
>CAJABS010000074.1 GCA_903938075.1 uncultured Chloroflexota bacterium
CCCGCCAATGAATCGATGCGACGCATCCCACGCAGCTTCACTCTCAATGGTCCAAGGGAGCCGTACGCCGATGGTGTAGTTCTGGCGGATGTTTGGCATGGCGTAGCCAAGGATGGCGAACAGTGCACCGGCAACGATTGGCGCCGCGCTGTCGAGGCGCGCCGCCTCGCCGAATCCGGAATTGATGATGGCTGACTGCGTTACGGCTACAAGCAGCGAAAGGGCAACAACGACGAGCCCAAGGGCATCGGCGCTGCGCGCGATGTTGGCGCGCTTCGGGTCATATCGCACGGCGAGCCAGAGCAGCCCACCGGTGAGCGCTGCGGTCACTGGAATAATCAGGAGCGCCTCTTTGCCTGCGAAGCCGTCGGCTACACCGTTGATGTTCCAGTGGATCGCCAAGACGGCATCCGCTGGGAGCTGCATGAAGGCGGCCAGCGTAAAGAAGGCGGTTGCCGCCAAGGCGACCGTGCTGACCGCACGTGCGAGGGGATTGAGCTCCATTTGTGCCTAGAGTCCCTTCACTTCGGTGACGACCTGAGAGAGAACGCTCTTGGCATCGCCGAAGAGCATTGAGGTCTTGTCGAGGTAGAAGAGCTCGTTCTCGATCCCGGCAAACCCGGTCGCCATGCCGCGCTTCACCACAATGACCTGCTCGGCATCCTGCACGTTCAGGATCGGCATGCCATAGATCGGCGAGCCTGGGTCACTCTTCGCAGCAGGGTTGGTGACATCGTTTGCGCCGAGCACGAGGGCAACGTCGCAGGCGTGGAACTCTTCGTTGATCTCGTCAAGGTCAAAGAGGTGGTCGTACGGCACGTTCGCTTCGGCGAGCAGCACGTTCATGTGGCCAGGCATTCGACCGGCCACTGGGTGAATGGCGAAGCGCACACGACCACCGCGCTTCTCAATGAGCTCGGCAAGTTCGCGCACGGCGTGCTGCGCCTGCGCCACCGCCATGCCGTAGCCCGGCACGATGATGACGTTGCGCGCGTAGCCGATGCGCATCGCGGCATCTTCTGCCGAGACGCTCCGCGTTGTAAGACCTTCAGCACTCTTCGCGGAAACGGCCGCCTTCTCACCACCGAACGCTCCGAAGAGCACGTTCGCGAAGGAGCGGTTCATCGCCTTCGACATGAGGATCGACAGGATGAATCCGCTGGCCCCGTCAAGTGCACCAGCGACGATGAGGATGTTGTTGCCGATCGCAAAGCCTGTCGCGCTTGCTGCTAGGCCCGCGTACGAGTTCAGGAGCGAGACCACGACGGGCATGTCGGCGCCGCCGATCGGCAAGACGAGCGTCACGCCAATGATCAGGGCGAGCACCGTCATGACGACGAACATGATCAAGCCAGAGTCGCCAGTCGAGCCGCCCGACTGCGTGAAGATGAGTGCGATATACAAGCCGACCGCACCGAAGAAGACAGCGGCGTTGATCAGCTTCTGCCCGGGGAAGGTGATCGGCTGACCAGAAATGAATCCCTGCAACTTGCCGAATGCCATGAATGATCCCGTGATGGTGAGGGCGCCGAAGAGCGTTTCGAAACCGATCGCGGTCATTTTGATCACGCCGGGGCCGCCCGCGTAGTCTCGGGTGTGTAAGAACTCGGCGATGCCGACGAGCGTTACCGCGAGAGCGCCGAACATGTGGCTGATGGCGATGCGCTGCGGCATGGCGGTCATCGGTACAAGGAGGCCCATCGGCAAGCCGACAGCGGTACCAACAACAAGGCCGATGATGATGAACTCGTAGCTCACGATCTCGTGGTTCAGCAGGGTTCCAATGATGGCGAGCAGCATGCCGAACGCAGCGAGCTGCATACCGCGGCGTGCGGTGTCAGGCTTCGTCAGGCCGCGAAGGCCGAGGATGAACGCCGCCGAAGCGCCGATGTAGGCGATCTGTACGAAGAGTGCGCCGATCTGCTGATCCATTACTTTGGCGCCTCGGTCTTCTTGAACATCTTCAACATGCGGTCGGTAATCACGAATCCACCCACCACGTTGATCGTCGCGGCGGCCACCGCAACCATGCCCATGATGTTGATGAAGAGCGGCCGCTCAGCGCCGGCGATGACGATGCTCGCCACAAGGCTGATCGCAGAGATGGCATTTGTGGCCGCCATGAGTGGCGTGTGGAGGAGCGGCGGCACCTTGGTGATGATCTGGAAGCCGGTGAACGCGGCGAGGAGGAAGACGTAGACCTCAACGATCTGCGCATCGACCAGCGTCGTTGACGCTGCGGCAGTTGGCGTGCCACCCGAAGTCACGGCAATCAACGCGGTAGCGGCGCCGAGTGCGGTCAGCAGCGCGGTCATGATGCCTTCACCGGCACAGCGCCGTTATGCACCACAAGCATTGGCCCAGTGATCTCGTCGGCGGCGTTCACGGTGAGCGCACCGTTCTCGCCGCTCAGGTGGGTCAAGAGCGTGCGCACATTCGTAGAGAACATCTGACTGGCGTGGAGCGGAACTGATGCGGCGATGTTCGCGACGCCGATCAGCTGCACGCCGTGGCGCACCACCGTCTCGCCTGGCACGGAGCCCTCTACGTTGCCGCCCGATTCGGCGGCGAGGTCAAGCACAACAGATCCTGGTCGCATGGTGGCAAGCATCGCATCAGTCACAAGAATCGGTGCCTTGCGGCCAGGGATCAGTGCGGTCGTGAGCACCAGATCCTGGCTCTTGATGTGGTCGGCGATGATCGCGGCGTTCTGGGCCGCCTCATCCTCGGTCTGTGCGCGGGCGTAGCCGCCCGTCCCCTCGGCCTTTGCTGCGGGCTCTACGAACTGTGCGCCGAGCGAGCGCACCTGCTCACCGGCGGCGGATCGCACGTCAAAGGCGCTGACGACCGCGCCGAGGCGGCGCGCCGTGGCAATGGCCTGGAGGCCAGCAACTCCAGCACCAAGCACGAAGGTCTTGGCTGGGGCGATGCTTCCTGCTGCTGTGGTCAACATCGGTAGGAACTTGTCGAGCGCACTCGCGCCAACCAGCACCGCCTTATAGCCGGCGACGCCGCTCTGTGAAGAGAGCACGTCCATAGACTGCGCGCGGCTGATGCGCGGCACCAGCTCAAGTGCGAGGGCGGTGAGGCCGCGCTCCTTCAGTGCTGGGAGAAGGTCGTCGTTGGAGCCAGGGGTCAAGAGGGCAACCAGGGTCGAGCCCTTCGGAAGGAGTGCCGCCTCGGCACTGCTCGGCTTGCGCACCTTCACGACGATCTCGGGGTTGCCGCCACAAAGTGCGGCCGCATCAGCGGCGAGCGTTGCGCCCGCCTTCTCGTAGGCGGCGTCAAGGAACCCGGCGGCCTCGCCGGCGCCGCGCTGCACAACGATCTGGTGGCCAGCCGCCACGAGCTTGGTCACGGCATCGGGAACGAGGGCAACGCGTCGCTCGCCTGGAACGGTTTCGCGCAAGACGCCGATTCGCATGACTCCTCCTTTCGCTCTTCGGTAGTTTAAGCGGGAACGTAGGTGCGGTAGTTCGGGCTCCACATGGCCCCATCAACGAGATCAGTAGCACGCGCCCCATCGGCGGCCGAGGCCCACCCCGCCGCTGCGCCCGCCTCAATAACGGCAATGGCAATGGCGCGGCTAATGGAGCGCAGATCGGCGAGCGGTGGGTAGAGCGCCCCACCTGCGGGGGCACTCTGCGCGGTCAACGCCGCAAGGGTCTTCGCCGCAACGATGAACGCCTCATCTGGAATGGACTTCAGCTTTCCAGCAATCGCCGCAAGGCCAACCCCCGGGAAGATGTAGACGTTGTTCGCCTGGCTGATGGTGCGCGAGGTCCCACCCACCATCACTGGATCGAATGGTGATCCCGTTGCCACAACAGCGCGACCGTCGCTCCAAGCGAAGATATCGCTCGGCGTCGCCTCAGCACACGAGGTGGGATTGGAGAGTGGCCAGATGAGCGGTGCCGCTGCGGCCGCTGCCATCGCGCGAATCGCCGACTCAGTGAATGCACCGGCCTGGCCACTCGTGCCGATCAGGATCGTTGGCTTGACCTGATTGATGACATCCGTAAGCCCAGCGTTCAACAGTTCGCCTATGCCGAGTGCCGAAACTGCAGCTGCACTTAGTGCGAGCTCGCTCTTTCCATCACCCAACTCAGCGCGCCCCTCATGCACGACGCCCTTTGAGTCGAGGGAGATGATCGCGGTATCGAGAGCTTCCCCCTGAAGTCCAGCGGCGGCCAGCGTGTGTCGCAAGAGTCGTGCAATGCCGAGCGTTGCAGCGCCAGCACCGTAGAAGAGAATTCGTTGATCTTCAATCTTGCCCGTACCTGACCCGCCACCCGCAACGATCGCCGCAATGATGCCGGCGAGCGCAACTGCGCCCGTTCCTTGAATGTCGTCGTTGAACGAAGGGACGCTGTTGCGATAGCGCTCGAGGATGCGGATCGCGTTCTGCTGCTTGAAGTCTTCCCACTGAATGACGCAGCCAGGAAACGCAGCGTGCACGCCACGGACAAAGGTTTCCACAAATGCGTCGTACTCGGCGCCGCGTAGTCGTGGCGTTCGGCGTCCGAGGTAGTTTGGATCGGCGATCAGTTCACTGTTATCGGTGCCAACATCAAGTGAAACAGGAAGCGCCCACGATGGCTGAATCCCCGCAGCGGCGGTATAGAGCGAAAGTTTTCCAATAGGAATCCCCATGCCGCCAACGCCAAGATCGCCAAGGCCAAGAATGCGCTCGTTGTCAGTGACAACGATCAGGCGAATCTCAGCGCCACCCGATGCATTACGAAGAAGTTCGGGAATGCGTGGTGAGTCCTCTGGCGTGATCCACGCGCCACGCGCACGGCGCCAAATCTGGCTCCAGCGCTTGCACGCTTCACCGACGGTTGGTGTGTACACAATTGGTAGGAACTCTTCGACGTTCTCGACGATGAGACGATAGAAGAGCGTCTCGTTGCGATCTTGCAGCGCGGCGAGGCCGATGTAGCGCTCGAGCGGATCCTGCTTCCGGCGGATCTTGACCAGCTCGACGGCGACCTGCTCCTCAAGGGTCAGAATCGACGCGGGGAGAAGTCCGTCGAGGCCAAGGAGGCGGCGCTCCTCGCGGCTGAAGGCGGTGTCTTTATTCAGGGTGGGCCGGCTGAGCAGGGCCTTGCCGCGCTCCTTCACCGCGAGGGTGGCAGCGGGCGTTAGTTGGCCGTTCTTCACCTGGGGGGCGCTTGGCGTGCTCATACGAGGCGAAGGATAGCCCCGTCAGGGGTGTAGCATCGGCGCATGGCAGCCACGATCCTTGTTGTTGAAGACGATCCAGCCGTCGCGCTCGCCCTTGAGGTGGCGCTGAAGGGCGAGGGCTACCTGCCGCTCATGGCGGCGACCGGCGACAAGGGCCTTGAGATCGGCATGAAGCAGGCTCCCGACCTCCTGATCCTCGACGTACGCCTCCCCGGGATCGATGGCTTCGAACTCCTCCGCCGCCTGCGTGCTGGGGGCTCCAAGGCCCCCGTCATCATCCTCACCGCCCGCGACGAGGAGGTCGACACCATCCTCGGCCTCGAGTTGGGTGCCGACGACTACATGACGAAACCCTTCCGTGTTCGCGAGCTGCTCACTCGGGTGAAGTCGCAGCTGCGCCGCGCCTACGGCGACCTCGCCGACGCGATGGGCGGACGCGTCATTCGCGCGGAAGATCTCGTCATTGACCTTGAACGCCGCAAGGTCACCCGCGGTGGGGCTCGCATCGCTCTCACTCCAACAGAGTTTGAAATCTTGCGCATCCTCGCCGAGAAGCCGGGACGTGTCTTCGCGCGGCGCGATCTTCTTGAGCGTGTACGCGATTACGACGCAGCAATTGCGGGTGATGAGAAGACGATCAATGTGCACGTGAGTCATTTGCGCGACAAGGTTGAGCCAGATCCAAACAAGCCACGCTTCGTGTTGACCGTTCGGGGTGTGGGGTACAGCTTCTCTGACCGCAGTGACCGTGGTGAACGGAGCGGCGCCTGAGCCCGCTCACCGATTCCCTCTACGGCGTACCTCCCCGAGGGCTGCGCGCACGCCTCACTATTGCCTTCCTTGGCATTGTGGCGATGGCCCTCGCTCTCTCTGGCTACCTGGTTGTTGACCGCGTTTCACAAGAGTTTGAAACGCAAGAGCGCGCGGCACAGACAGCTCGTACTGCCGCCGTGTCAAGCGCCGTTCGCAGCCTTGCACAAAGCGTTGCAGGAACGAAGAACATTCTCAACAGCAACGGTGAGCTGAACGCGGAGGTCCGTGAGCGATTCTTATTGCAAGACCCGGAGTTGCAGCAGCTCGCACTAGATATTGCCCGCGCAGATGTCCTTGTTCGATTCGGAACATGGAATCCCGATAAAGAGTTTTTCTCTCCCGCTGCTGAATCGGAATTCCTGATTAGTTCTGACGGGGCGGTGCTCGAGCCAGGCGAGGCACGGGACTCCATTCTGTTGGAACCGAACGTCGTCATCATTGGCGGCGCACCTTCGTCGATCAGTATTGAGGTCACGTTGATCTCACCACTCACAACGCGCGCATCGCGAATCGCTGGAATCACTGGAACGATTACGTTCGTTGGCATTCTTGCAATGATTGTGGCCATCATTGTCTCAACTATTGCCGCTGCGCGATTTGCAAAGCCGGTACAGCTCCTCTCTGAAACGGCGACCGAGATCAGCGAAGGAAATCTCTCTGCACGTGTGCCAACAGGGATTGAGGTTGCGGCAAACGACGAGATGGTGGCACTGCTTGACCAATTCAATCTCATGGCTGATCGGCTGCAGGGATCAATGCAGGCGCTGCGCCGCGAGCGCGATCGCGGGCAAGAGCACCTCGCCGATGTTTCACACGAACTTCGTACGCCACTTGCAGCGTTACGGGCGTTTGTTGATCTGTTGCAAGATCCAGCGACCGATGAGGCGACACGCAAGAAGCTCTTCGTTGAGGCGGGCCGGCAGCTTGAGCGCATGGATTCACTGACATCGAACATTCTTGAACTCTCGCGATTTGATGCAGGAATCGCTCGCCCTGTCTTTGTTGTTGGTGACATGCGTTCGAGCGTGCGCGCGGCGGTAGAGCAAGCTGCTGCAGGGGCACGACGTGTCGGTGTCGCGGTCGACGAGCGCATGCCGACGCGTAAAGTTCTCGTTCGTCATGACGCCGCACTCGTTGGGCAGGCTGTTGCCAACCTTGTGGCCAACGCGCTCAAGTTCACCGCACGGGGTGGCAGCGTTCTCGTCTCAGTACAGCTGCTCTCTACTGGCGCTGCAACGGTCACCGTTCGCGATACAGGGGTCGGCATCTCATCGGATGAGTTGCCACGAATCTTCGATCGCTTCTATCGCGGCACCGAAGGACTGGCGGCGGCGAATCGGGCCGCTCGTGCCACGGGTTCTGGCCTCGGCCTCGCGATCGTGAAGTCGATCGTAGACATGCATGCGGGTCGCATCGTGGTCGAAAGCCTCCCTGGCGAGGGGACAAGCTTCGCCCTCACCTTCCCCGCCGACCCCGAGGCGGTGGACGACGAGCTCCCTGAGGCTGCCCCGGCCCAGACAGGGCCAGCCACCCTGGTCAGCTTCGGTCGGCGCGCCGCAGCCCTCCTCGGCGAGGTTGCGAAAACTTCACTCCGCCTTCGCCGTGTTCTACGTGCTGATCCGCCATCCTCTACGGTGAGTGAGCAGCCCGCCTCATTGAGCGTGGCACCTGAGAGCGTTGAAGTTCCAAAGGAGAAGCCACGTGATTGAGAAAGCGAAGCGAACCCCTGCCGCCCCAAAGAGGGTCGCAAAGAGTCCAGTTAAGCGGCGTTCGCCACTTCGATTTGAGCCAGAGCCAGCCACTGGACCAGCGGCGTGGATCACGCGGGAGAGCGGCCCACTCCAGGCGGCGCGCAACTCACTTCGCGCCGGAACCGCATCTTTGAACCGAGGAGCAATCGCCGGGATGCTTGCTCTCTCACTGCTCTTCGGCGCCGGTGGTGGTGCTGTTGCAACCGTTCTTCTCCTTGATGGCTTCTCTGGTGGTGATATCTCAACGCAGATTCGACAGACGCTCGTCTCTGAGCAGTCGGCGATTGTTGCCGTTGCAGAGCGTGTCTCACCAGCCATCGTCACCCTCGAAGTCACAACATCAGACGGTGATGGAATCGGCTCCGGAGTGATCTACTCAGCTGACGGTTGGATCGTGACAAACAAGCACGTCGTTGAAGATGAAACGTCAATCGTTGTACACCTCAAGGACGGCCGTGACTTTACGGGCACTGTCTACGGCATTGACACCCTTACCGATCTTGCTGTCGTAAAGATTGATGCTGCTGGCTTGCCAACGGCAACCCTCGGACGCTCTGGTGGCATCAAGGTTGGCCAGACTGCGATTGCGATCGGTTCACCACTCGGCGTGTATACCAATTCGGTTACCGCTGGTATCGTCTCGGCGCTCGGCCGCGACATCACCACTGAGAGCGGATCAATCAACGGCCTGATTCAAACTGACGCCGCAATCAATCCAGGGAACTCTGGTGGCGCACTGGTTGACTCAAGCGGTGCCGTGATTGGCATTAACACCGCAATCTCCACGGAGGGCGCAGGGATCGGGTTTGCAATTCCAATTGACATCGCTCGACCAATCCTTGAGCAAGCGCTTGCTGGCGTTCCGCTGTCACGGCCGTGGATCGGTGTTCGATACACCGCACTTGATCTACGTGTTGCTCGAGAGAATGATCTTTCGGTCAGCGCTGGAGCATGGATCGTCGCTGATGGGGCCACATCGCCAATCATCTCTGGCAGCCCCGCCGAAGCGGCAGGGCTCAAGAGTGGCGACATCATCACCGCAGTCAACGAGACGGCGATCGATGAGGCACACCCACTACAAGATCTCTTGGTGCAGTACTCACCTGGCACAACGATCACCTTGACCGTACTTCGCGATGGTTCGTCCATCACGATTACAGTGGAGTTGGGGATCCGTCCAAGGGAGTAGATTGGCGCGCAGCTCGCCTTATGGCTTGCGTACCACCTCAACGCCGGCCCAATCGATTGGCGCTGCTACTGCAGCCTCAGGCTTGCGCACCCGAACGCGCACCTCGTGCACGGTTGCTCCGCTCGTTGCAACGACCTCCATTGCAGCGTCGGCGATGCGCTCCGCAAGGGCTTCGATGAGATCGGCATGGCCTCCTGCGCCAACACGCTCCACGGCAACGCGCACCAGTTCGCTGTAATCAACGGATGCGGCGAGCGCATCGCCACGACCAGCTGGGGCAAGGTCGGCGTCCACCTCAACGTCAACGAAGAACGGTTGCGGCTTCTGGTGCTCCTCTGGGTACACGCCATGCGCTGCATCAAAGCGCACGTTCCGCACACTGATCCTGTCGCGCTGACGTGGGCGGGGCGGGCGGTCGGCGCGATTCGGATTCGGACCGATTGCATCATCGGGCTGATCCCCCGCCGCGCGGAGGGCAGCGTCAATGACGCGCACGGCATCGCGGTTCTCCTGCACGTCATGCACGCGCACGATGTCGACGCCCGCAAGCGCCCCGAGTGCACTGGTGGCCACCGTCGCCGCCAGGCGGTCGGCTGGGGCCCCATCAATGACGCGACCGAGCGTGGACTTACGGCTGGTGCCGAGCAGCACTGGGTGGCCCAAATCACGCAGGGCACCGAGAAGGCGCAGGGTGACCAGGTTCTGGGCAGGGCCCTTCCCGAAGCCGAAGCCGGGGTCCAGGATCAGCTGTTCCGGAGGGATGCCGAGTGCGCGACCTCGCGCCGCGACCGACGCCATCTCATCCACGAACTCCTCGGCGAAATTTTCGGCCTGCTCACCAACGGTGACCTCTTTACGGTTATGCATCACGACGATCGGAACGCCACGCGTGGCTGCAAGCTGCAGCATCTCATCGCCTGCTCGAGTTCCCCAGATGTCGTTCAGCATGTGCGCCCCTGCATCGAGTGCGGCGGCAGCAACCTCAACCTTCTGGGTGTCGGCGCTGAGCGCCAGCGTTGGGAGCACGCGGCGAAGTCGTTCAATGGCGGGAACAAGCCGGGCGATCTCGTCTGCCGCTGAGATCTCTGTGTGGCCTGGTCGTGTTGACTCGGCACCAAGATCGAGCAGATCGGCGCCATCGCGAACCGCGTCGCGCGCAAGCTGTTCTACGCGATCCAGAAAATCGTTTGTTGAGCCACTCGGCGCCATGAGGCCATCACCTGAGAAGCTGTCAGGAGTAAGGTTCGCCACCGCCATGATGTAGGTGCGGCTCCCCCACACCGCGCGCAGTGGACCGATCGTGGTGGCTGGAATAGGCGCGTATGAGTGGCTGATCGCTTCGCGGCTCGCTGCGCTCTCACTCATGTAGCTGATCCTGCCACGTCATCGCGGCTGCCGTCATCTGGGAGCACACCGCGGCGCATCAACTCGCCACGGATCGCACCAACGAGGTAGAGCGACCCCGCTGCAATGATCGGCCCGCTCTGCTCTGCTGCTGCAAGTAGTGCAGCGTTTGAGTTTGCTGCGATCTGCACCCGCGCACCAAGCCCAGCGGCACGGACAGCAGCGGCAAGTTGCTCAGGTGCGAGGGATCGCACATCGCCAACGGTGGTACAGATCACGTGCGCGGTGCGCAGCGCTGGCGATTTTGCGAGGGCGGCGCACAGTTCAGCGACCGACTTGTCGGCCATGACGGCAGCGATCAGTACGAGTGGTGTACTTCGCGTTCCAGTAGCGCTGAGTAGTTGTGGCGAAAGATCGCCAAGTGCCGCCGCCAACGCTGCCGCGCCATCTTCGTTGTGGGCCCCATCAAGAAGTAGGTCCCGCTCGTCGCCGCCGCCAAGAGCGCGTGGAATCAACTCCATTCGGCCGGGCCAGCGCGCCGCGGCGAAGCCAGCGCGGAGCTCGTCATCACTCACAGAAGCAATGCCAGCATCGCGGAGTGCGTCGAGTGTCGCCGCTGCAACTGCAGCGTTCGCTCCTTGATGGTGACCGAGTAGCCCAACGCGAACCGCACCACGCCCCTCTAGCTCTACCTCGATGCCATCGCGCC
>CAJABS010000075.1 GCA_903938075.1 uncultured Chloroflexota bacterium
ACACGGGACTCGTCGCTGGCGCCTTGCTCCTCTTGGGCGGCGTTGGGCTGATCGCGCGTGGCGAGGTGACGCGCTGATGAGCGACCTACGCCGGTACCTCACTGCAGCCCCACCAGTTACTGGTCGCCGCTCAATCACGATGAGTGATGCTGGTGAGGTGCGCAACCCCGATCCAACGGATCGCACCGCCTGGCGCAAGTGGGTCTCCGCATCCAAGACCCGCAACTGGCTGCGTCGAGATCCACTGCTCGACTGGCTCGAAGTGCACGGCACCACCAAGGGGTTTGCGCGTGATGCAGGAGCCGACGCGAAGCCGCCGAGCCCGTATGACCTGCGCGAACTTCTCTTTGCGCAAGGGAATCGATTTGAAGAGCGCATCTTTGAGATCCTTGAGCCGAAGGTCAACTCACACCGACTGGTCTCAGATGGGTGGCAGGCGACGCGGACCCTCGCCGCCGCCGAAGCCACCTTCACGGCGATGAGTGAAGGGGTTGAGCTGATTGAACAGGCGGTCGTTCGAAATCCTGAAGACCTGACCTATGGCGCGATCGATCTGCTCATCCGTAGCGATGCGCTCGAGCGACTATTCCCAGGGACGCTCAGCGCGGAGGAGGCGTCGCGGCCCGCCCCTGGTCTCGCACCCGAAGGTGGCGAGGCGCCGCCGTGGCACTACATCGTGGTGGATGTGAAGTTCTCCACGCTCGATCTTTCCGTGAGCGGATATGCGGGGAGTTCGCACCGCCATTACGCGGGCCAAGTGTTGGTCTACACGGCTGCGGTTGCGCGCTTGCAGGGCTACTGTCCGCCCGATGCGTTCCTGCTCGGTCGCACCTGGGTGAGTAGCAAGGGTCGCGGCAGTGGTGCACTCGACCGACTTGCCCGCGTCCCCGTTGATCGCGAGAGCACGCGCGACGATGAGACGCCACTCGCGATCGAGGTTGGCCGCGCACTGGAGTGGATCCGTACCGTTCGACGTGATGGTGCTGCATGGGAGGCACTGCCGCGGCCAACGCGACCGGAGCTCTATCCGAACATGAACGCCGACCAGGACCAGCCGTGGAGCGAAGCGAAGCGACAAATCGCGCGAGAGATTGGCGAGCTCACCTACCTACCCGGGGTTGGCCCAGATCTGCGCGATGCCGCTGTGGCATCTGGAATCCTGCGACGCGACGAGCCTGGACTCACCCCTGAACGTCTTGGGGTGACGGGGGATGCACGCCCGCGTCGATTAGCTGCGGTGCTCGCCGCAAACGCCGTACCAGCCTCTGCTCCCGCGGCGGAGAAGGTCCTCCCCGCGAAGATTGAGTTGCGCGGCGACGAACACTGGCGGAGGCCAGCGCGCATCGAGTTCCACGTTGACTTTGAAAACTCAGGGAATCTGAACGATGACTTCACATCACTCCCTCTTGTCGGCGGCGCGACCTGTATCTTCCAGATCGGCTGTCACATCTCGATTGACGGACGAGAGCCAACGGCGAGTGAGATCGCCGCCGCCGCAGCCGCAGGTGCTGCAGCGGGTGAGCGACTCTTCACGCCGCGCAGTGAGGATCAGAGCTGGTTCCCATCATTCGGTCAGTGGAGCGGTGATCGACTCAACGCCGCCTCTGAGCGCGCTGTGATGGACGCGTGGCTCGCATACATGAACGCGTGGCGGGAATCGCTGAACGTCACGTGGGCGGAGACGCGCATTGTCCACTGGTCACCAGCTGAGAGAAACCTCCTCTTTACTGCCGCGGATTCAGCGGCGAGTCGGCACCCGACCTGGTCGCTCCCAGAGGAGATCGGTTGGTTTGATGCCTTTGATGAGCTTGTGTATCGCGTGCCGGTGAGCGTGCGCGGCGCGTACGGATATGGCTTGAAGGAGATCGCAAAGTCCATGCGCGCAGAGGGGCTCATCGATGTCTCATGGGGCGACGGTCCTGCGGACGGGATGGGGGCGATGG
>CAJABS010000076.1 GCA_903938075.1 uncultured Chloroflexota bacterium
CCGTGGGGCGTCTTCCTTTCGAACTCTGGATCGGAGGCGGTTGAGGCGGCGGTGAAGCTGGCGCGACGCGCCACCAAGCGCCGCGTGATCCTCACCTTCCGCGGCGGCTACCACGGACGTACCGCGCAGACGATGGCGCTGACCACGGCGAAGAACGTCTACCGCGGCCACTTTGAACCGCTCCCTGGCTCGGTCTACAGCACCGCATTCCCCTCCTGCTTCCGCGCACCCGTTGAGGCACGCAACCCTGCCGTCGCCGGTGCCCCAGGCGCCTGCGCCGGATGCAGCTGCCGTTGGGAAGAGGAGTGGGATCTCACGCTCCATACGCTCGCGAGCGCCGAAGATGTTGCCGCCGTCATTGTTGAGCCGATCCTTGGCGAGGGTGGCTACGTCGTGCCGCCAGCCGGCTTCCTGCCACGACTTCGCGAACTCACCCGTGAACTCGGCATTCTGCTGATCGCCGACGAGGTGCAGACCGGGTACGGGCGCACAGGGAAGATGTTTGCCGTGCAGCACCAGAACGTTGAGCCCGACATCTTGGTGATGGCGAAGGGGATCGCTTCTGGTCTCCCCCTCTCCGGGATCATCGCTCGCAAGGAACTGCTCGAGGCCTGGGAGCCGGGCACACATGGCGGCACCTACGGTGGCAACGTCGTCGCCTGCGCCGCAGCCCTCGCCACACTTGATGTGATCGAAGAGGAGGGGCTCGTTGCGAACGCGGCGGCCCGTGGCACGCAGATGCTCGACGGCTTGAAGAAGATCGCTGCGGGTCGCCCTGGGATCGGCGATGTTCGCGGGCTCGGACTGATGCTTGCCCTTGAGTTTGTTCAGCCTGGTGCAGGCGACGGTCGCACCCCTGACCCTGCTGCAGTGAAGCGCGTCATCGCCGAGGCGAACAAGCGCAAGTTGCTGCTCCTCTCCGCCGGCTCGTACGCGCAAGTGATTCGCATCATTCCACCACTCGTCACTACGGCGGCAGAGATTGACCTCGCCCTGAAGATTCTGGAAGAGTCACTCGACGCCGCTCGCGTCACCCGCAGCTAACGTCCGGCGGGGCTCCCCCGCCTAGCGCAGCAGGTCGGCCGGAGCGGGAAGGAGTGGATCGGCTACCTGAGTGACGTAGCGCTCAACGAGCGCGCGCGAGCCACCAACACCGAGCTGCGTGAAGAGCGAGTGGAACTTCGCGCGCTGAGTCTCGAGGATCTCTGGCGTACCCGCCGCCTCCCAGAGCGCCTGCTTGAAGGGCCCAAGCGCCTTCTTGCGGGTGCGATAGAGGAACTGCTCGTCGCTGTCGCCAGGCTTCGCCTCATCGGCGGCGTTAACGCGCAGCCACGCAGTGATCTCAGCGCGGAGCGATGCGTCGAGGGCCGGGTGGTCGAGCAGGATGTTCTGGAATCCTGTTGCCAAGTGGATTTCGGCGGTGCCAACTTCTGGGAAGCGATGGAAGAGGTCTTCTGGAAGTGTGGACGCGCCGTGCTGCACCGCGCCTGCGAGACCACGGGCGCGTGCCAGCTCGCCGAGCTTTTGGAGCACCGTAAAGTCGAGCGCCACCTCGGCGACGCCGCCGCCTGGAAGTGGCACACCACCGTGGCTTGTGCCGGTCTGTACGGAAACCTTGCGTAGGCCACGTGCACCGGCGCGGCGGCTCGCAAGCGCAACATCAAATTCGTCGAGATAGGCGGCAAGCTCTTCGGCGGTGGAGTTTTGGTGTCCCACCTCGCCGATCTCGCCACCCATGCTGATCTCGATCCCCGTTGGCTCCAGTTCACGAACGAGGGCGACCGCCTCGGCGGTGCGCACCGCATTCACGCGCTGCTGCTCTTGCACCGTTGGGAGAGCGAGGTCTACGAGTGTTGAGGCGTCGATGTCAATGTTGCGGTACCCGGCATCAACGGCGAGGCGGCAGGCGCGTGCGATCTCGGCGGCGACCCCTTCGGGATCGGTGGCGTACTTCTTGGCGACAAATTGGTAGTGGTCTCCCTGAATGAAGAGAGGCCCGCGCCAACCGGCGGCGATCGCGCCGCAGAGGATGCTCGTGGCGTAGTCGGCGGGGCGCTGGAAGGTGTAGGTCTGCTCCGAGCGCGCCAGCTCAAAGATGAGGGCGGCGCCGTCCATTGCGGCGGCGGTCTCGAGTGCGGTACGAGCCATGTCAAAGACCTGGCTGCGAAGGTTGAGTGCCGGAACGGTAAGGCCCTCATAGGCGTTCTCCGCGCGCGCGGCGTAGAGCGGCGCGATGCTGGCGCTCTGGATTCCCGCAGCAGCCGCAGCGGCGCGTGCCAGCCACTGGGCCGCGGCGATGGTCGCGTCGTCCGCCGAGAAGGCGGCCGTCCAGGCGATGGTCGCAGCACCGCTCTTCTGCAGTTGCACCGCATCAAGGATCTCAACGGCACCCGTCGGTGTAACGCGCAACGAGGCGCTCAGAAGTTGTCGGAGATCTGCGGGCGAGGTGGCAATTCGGCTCATGCAGGAATCGTAGCGCGAATCCGAACGCGCTTCGTTCTAGGGGGTGGCAAGCTCCCGTTCGCGCGCAGCCAACTGGCTGCTGTAGGCGGCCTGCGTTTCACCGGCCCGCGCGGCAAGTTCTGGGAGTGCCGCCCACGCAAAGTCATCCCAGCCACCCGCACCGTCCCAGGTTGCAAGGAGCGCTGGCGGGCGTCGTGCGCCGCCGTCGAGCGCCGGTGCGCGCAGCAGGTGCGCCGATTCAACGCGGCTGGCCGCTCCCCCATCGCCGCCGAGAACGACCACGAGGCCGAGTCGATGCAGGTCATCTTCTGGCACGCGCAGGTTGGCGCCCCGCAGCAGGTCGAGGAGCGCTGCAAGGTCGTGGCCAGGGGCTGTTGCAATGAGCGGGAAGCCGCGAACCAGGGAGCGCACCACCGTTTTGCTCGTCGCAGCGCTCAGGCGCTCAATCAGCCCGTGGGCGATGAGTCGCGTGGAGCGCGGGCTCCGCGGCGCGCCGCCGGCACCTGCAACGAGGCAGCCGACACCTGCGGGATCGGTAAGCCAGACGAAGGCCTCCTCGGGCGCGATCTTGATCTCGGCACTCTCGGCGCCCGCCGGGAGCGGCGAGGCGGCGGCGATTGCCCCGGCGAGCGCATCACGACGATCAGCTGCGGCACCTCCCGTTACAACGATCGGGACGCCCGCATCGGCGAGGAGGGTGAGATGCGCCGCCAGCGTTGCGCTCAACTCGCCCGCGGCGACCAAGGTGCGCAGTGCTTCGTGGCTCATGAGCGATCCGCCGTCAGGCTCTTCGTACGAATGGAGTTGTCGATCCACGCCGATTCGGTGCTGATCATCGTCTCTCGCCCGTGCCCTGGAATGACACGGGTCGCAGGGTCGAGCGTCCGTAGTCTCCCCAACGAGTCGAGCATCGCCGCAGCATCGCCGCCGGGGAGA
>CAJABS010000077.1 GCA_903938075.1 uncultured Chloroflexota bacterium
CTGCTCGGCACGCGTGGTGAGCGCGCCACTCGCCGTTGCCTCGCGTACCTGCGCGTCGACATGTGATTCGGCGGCGGCAACAAGGTGCGCCTCAACGCGGCGAATGCGGCCGCGCACGCCGCGGCCCGCGCCCAGCTCATCAATGGTGGCCAGGAGTTCACTGATCCCAGCACCAGCGGTGGCAGAGACGAGCGCAAGTTCTGGCGCGCCAGCGCCAAGGGCGAGGCCGCTGCGTAGGCGATCGAAGGCCGCCTGCGCGCCAGGTCGATCCGACTTGTTCACAGCAACGATGTCGGCCACCTCGAGGATCCCCGCCTTCATCGCCTGCACCTCGTCGCCACCCTCGGGCCCCTCTACAACGAGCAGCACATCGGCCAACCGCGCAATGCCGATCTCGGCCTGTCCAGCGCCAACGGTCTCCACAAAGATCAGATCAAACCCTGCCGCCTCAACCAGGATTGTTGCCGCGGCGGCAACATGCGCAAGTGATCGACCACTGCCGCGCGTCGCAATGGAGCGCGTAAAGCGACCATCGTCGTCGGGATGTTCATCGATGCGCACGCGATCGCCAAGGAGTGCGCCACCGCTCTCATGGGAGCTGGGATCAATCGCCAGGATCGCGACGCGGCGACCCGCGGCGCGTGCGACGTCGGCGAGTGCCGCGGCGAGTGAACTCTTCCCCGCCCCTGGTGCGCCAGTGAGCCCGACGACGAGAGCATTCCGCGCGTCGGCCGCCGATGCGGCGAGCGCCTGCTGAATGCGTTGATCTGCTGCAGGCCCTGGGCGCTCGACTGCGCTGATCCCCTGCGCCAGCTCGCGGCGCGCCGCAAGATGCTTAGCGTCGACGGGCATTCGCGCGCAGGAAGGTGGCAACCTCGGCGATCGTGGTTCCTGGCCCAAAGATTCCCGAGATGCCCGCCTGCTCCAACTCTGGTCGATCGGCCTCGGGGATGATGCCGCCCGCTACGACCAGCACGTCGCTCGCACCAGAGGCGCGAAGGCTTGCGACGAGCTTCGGCAGCAGCGTTGCATGTGCGCCAGAGAGAATCGAGCAACCGACGACATCAACATCTTCTTCAATGGCTGCGGCAACGATCGCGTCAACGGTGCGGCGAAGGCCGGTGTAGATCACTTCGAATCCTTCGTCGCGCAGTCCGCGCGCCAGCACCTTCGCGCCGCGGTCGTGACCGTCAAGGCCAGGCTTGGCGATCAGCACGCGGATCGGTGTCGTGCGCTCAGCCATGGAGCCCCTCGCGTCGCGCCACGCCGCGATCGTGTGCGCGCGCCAACGCCTCGCGCAGGGCGGCATCGGTGCGGAGTGAGCCGCGCATCGCCTCGGTGGTCATGACGACACCCGGCTGGCGTGCGCCGCGCGCGGCGAGGCAGAGGTGTTCGGCGCTGACCAGCACGCCAACGCCGGCTGGCGCGAGTGCGTCGTTCAGTGCGTCGGCGACCTGCGCGGTGAGGCGCTCCTGCACCTGCAGTCGTCGCGCAAACGCGTCAACGAGGCGCGGGATCTTTGAGAGGCCAACGATGCGACCGCTCGGCACGTAGCCAACGGTGGCGACGCCAGGGAACGGAAGAAGGTGGTGTTCGCAGAGGGCGTGGAACGGGATCCCCTCAACGACGACGAGATCCCCAGCGGGAGCACCCACCGGCTCCTCAAAGACGGTGCCAAGAATTTCGTATGGGTCGCTCGCGTAGCCACTGGTCAGCTCGAGCATGGCGCGAGCAACGCGGCCTGGGGTATCAACGAGACCATCGCGCATTGGGTCCTCGCCGATGGCACGCAGAATGGTCTCGGCCGCCTCGGCGATTCGTGCCTCGGCATCCGACGTGGGCACCACGATCTGCGTTGTCTTGCTCTTTGCCTGCATTCCCTCATCCTACCCGCCCCGTCGTAGGATCTCTTCGTGGAACGGCAGGAAGAGTTCGAGCGCGTGGAGCAGTTCGCCGAGGAGGCGCTGCGTGGGCTGCCCGAGCCCCTGCGCTCCGCAGCCCAGGAGCTCCTCGTCACCGTGAGCCACGAGCCTGGCGTTGACCTCTACGGCGAGTTCTACGGGTTACCGAAAGGCGCCGAGAGCGGCCTCGGCGAGCCGCCCCCTGAGGTAACGATCTATGCCGCGACGCTGCTGGCCGACTTCCCCGACGAAGAGGCCCTGCGCCGGGAGGTGCGCCGAACACTCATCCATGAAATCGGGCACTACCTTGGGCTGAGCGAGGAGGATCTGCACGCCAGAGGGCTCGAGTAGGTTCGCCGCCGCTCGCTATGATGGCGGTGAAGGCGGAGGAACCGTTCCGCCACAAGTTGAGCGCAGGGGGAACCATGGCCGAGATCAAGCACACCAGCGATGCAGCATTCCAGAAGGATGTGATGGAGTCGGGTCGCCCCGTCATCGTGGACTTCTGGGCGCCGTGGTGTGGCCCGTGCAAGCTCGTTGCCCCAGAGCTCGAGAAGCTCGCCGCACAGTACGACGGCAAGGTCAACATCGTGAAGGTGAACGTTGACGAGAA
>CAJABS010000078.1 GCA_903938075.1 uncultured Chloroflexota bacterium
GCGGACTGGGTGATTGACCTTGGGCCGGACGGCGGAAGCCGCGGTGGCGAACTCATCGCAGAGGGGACACCTGAGCAGGTTGCCAAGGTGAAGCGCAGCCATACCGGGCGCTATCTGACCCTTGCGTTGAAGGGTGAGCCGATCCACTCGCTGGAGTAGCGATGGCTGAGCCAGTTCTCCCTCGACACGCCGATCCAGCACTCGACCAGGCCGGACTACGCGCCGCCCAACTGCTGGAGCGCATCCTTGATGAGCTCGTTGATGAGCGTGCCCGCGCCAGATTCCTGCCATACCGCGCCTGGACAACGCAGCTCCGCGATGCGCACGGCGTTGCCTTACGAAAGGGCGTCGTCGCAGTTCGCGCTGCACTTGGGCCAGGAGACGGACTCGCCGACATCGCCTCTGGCGAAGCGGTGATTGAACTCCGTGAGGCGCTCGACGAGATCCTGCGCATCTTGAATCGCCGAGAGGCACTCCGTGGTCGAGTCGGGTCCCGCGATGGCGCCTGAACGCCTCCCTGCACCGAGTGTCCCTGACGCGATCGCGGCGGCGTTGAAGGTTCTCCCCGACGCTCCAGGCGTCTACCTCTTCTCAGATAGTGCTGGGAAGATCATCTACGTCGGTAAGGCGACGCATCTCACTCAGCGCGTTCGCAGCTACTGGCAGGCGGGAGGGGAGCCAGGCGCACACCGCATTCGCGACGCGATCGCCGAGGTTGCCACCCTTGACTGGACGGTCACCGATTCCACCAAAGAGGCGCTCCTGCTTGAGGCCACACTCGTGCGCCGGCATCTCCCGAAGTACAACATTCGTCTTCGTGACGATCGCAGCTACCCCTACATTCGCGTCACTGCCGATCCATATCCACGGGTGGAGCGCACCCGCCGTCTCGTACGAGACGGGTCGCGCTATTTCGGCCCATACACCACACCAGGTTCAGTGAACGCTGCCATGGAGGCGATCAAGCGCCTCTTTCAATTCCGTACCTGTGAAGTTGCGATCAAGCCGATGGAGCGCGCGCTTGAGCGCCCCTGCCTCCTCTACGACTTGAAGCGTTGCCAAGGACCCTGCCTCGGCAACATTCCCGTGGCCGACTACCAACGTGAGATTGATGGAGTGCAACTCTTTCTTGGTGGTCGTTCCCGAGCCGCCATCGCCATGCTCACCACACGGATGGAGTCTGCTGCGGAACGCGAGGCATTTGAAGATGCTGCGCGCATTCGTGACGCGGTGCTCTCCCTTGAGACGACGTTTGATGAGCAGAAGGTACCGACCTCAGGTCGAGCAGATGAGGATGTTCTCGGAATTGCGCGGCACGGACGCCACGTTGCGATCGCCTGCTTCCAAATCCGGGACTCAGCACTGGTCGGTCGCGATGTGCATCGGGTCGAGGCGGGGGACTCGGGCGATGCAGAGCTCCTCGCAGGCTTTGCCGCGAGCTACTACGCACGCGCAGGGGAGATCCCGCCCTCTATTGCCACTGCTACCGAGGTGAACGATCCCGAGATCCTTGAGTTCCTCTCGGCACGCCGAGAGGGTCGCGTTGAGATGCGTGTGCCACAGCGAGGAGACCGGGCACGAATCGTTCGGCTGGCCGAGCGCAACGCAGAGGAGTGGCTCATTCGTCGCGAGGCAGAAGAGGACGCCGACCGTGAGCGTGCCGACGCTGCGCTCTCCGCGCTCACCGTGGCGCTCAGCCTTGACGCGTCGCCGTCGCGCATCGAGTGCGTCGATGTGAGCACTATTCAGGGGGCATTCACCGTCTCGTCGCTGACTGTTGCGCAAGACGGTCAGCTGGCGCCGAAGGAGTACCGCCGCTTCCGCATCAAGGGCGTGACCGGGCAGGACGACTTCGCGGCACACGCCGAAGCGCTCACGCGCCGCTTCGCCCGCTCCGTGGTGGATGGGACGCAGCGAAACGGTGAGGCTGAGTCACGCGCATGGAGCCTTCCAGATCTGCTGGTGATTGACGGCGGTCGCGGGCA
>CAJABS010000079.1 GCA_903938075.1 uncultured Chloroflexota bacterium
CAGCGGCGGGCCACATTTCACCGTCCGCGGAATCCCTCGCCCTCCTAGGCCTCGGGGATGTTCACCTCCGGAGCGACCATGCCGCTGTGAGCGTTGTAGTTCGCTATTCCGATGACGAGTATGTCCCGCCCAAGTGGCACATTCCTCGGCATCTCCTCACGGCTCAACGGCTCCCATGCGTCCTACACATGCGCGATATTGTTAGGGAGGGGATGGCCAAGATGGAACTCTCACCGATCCAACGCGTCCTTTACATCCTGGAAACCACGCGTCTATACTGCCAAAAAACGGTACGCGAAGACTCTCGTCAACGCTCTTGCCGGCGACACCTCCTCCTTCAACAGCTACAGCGCTGCGAGCGCTTCCTTGGACGGGGCGTTACTGAACCACACCTCCACGACCCTCCGGCACGAGAGCTGGCGGAACGGCAACTGCTCGAGGTTGAGGCGCAACTCCAATCGATTCGACAAGCGGACCATGCGCGCTGGTTGGCAGACCGAGCTTACGATGAGCATGCGCATAGCGACCGATGCAGCCGCTCGTTCTTTGAAGGCACCCGTCAGGATCGAGTCGATAGTACCATTCGTGAGGTCCGCGAAGGCACCGTACGCTCGTCGGGCACTAAACACGTCCTACGGGCCGCTCGCCGCTTTTATGGTGGACCGGGGGGCTTCTTCAACAACGGTGTTCGTACGCAGAAGGCTGCGGAATCCCGCCTTCTGGATGCCCTTGTTGCAGATGGCCGTGTTCAACCTGAGTCCCGTCGAGAGGACCTCTCCCTTGAATCTATCTGCTCCCCTGCTGCGGTGCAACGTGCAATTGAGGGCCTGCCCAACTACGCAATGCCCGGACTCGATGGCTTCACGACAGACTATTTCAAAGTCATGACGGCCGTACGTGAGCAGGCGGGGGGGGATGGTGAGCGCCCCCCCCACCCATTCTGCACCCTCCTCGGGGAAGCCTTCAAAGAGGTCGTTCGACGCCCAGAGGGACTACCGTCCGAGATGGTCACTGTGGTGGTCTCCCTTATCTACAAGGAGAAAGGCTATCGATACGATCTGTCCCGATACCGCCCGATTGCGGTCATGTCGGTCCTCTACAAAATCATGACCCGCTGCATGGCTGACGCCCTGCAACCGTCCCTTCCATACTTGGTTGCGCCTACCCAGAATGCGTTTCAACGCTCCAAGTTCATTTTCGATGATAACCGTACCGTTCTTGATGCAGTCACCTATCTTGAACAGAATGGCCGTGGCGGGGTCTTCGTCTTCTGTGATCAAAAATCTGCATACCCGCGCGTCCAATGGGACTTTCTAGCTCGCGTCATGGAACGCATGAACCTACACCCTGACTTTCGTCGCATGGTGGCTTCCTTATACGAGCACGCCTCGGTCCACATTAAGGTAAACGGCCAGCTCAGCGACACTTTCGACCCATGTCATGGTCTGCATCAGGGATGTCCGTGCTCGCCGTGCCTGTACCTCCTCTGCTTGCAAACGTTCATGTCCCTCATGGCCACTGATGATGGGGATGGGGATGAGTCCCGTCGCCTCCGTGGTATCCGCCTGCCTCACCGTGATGGCTCCCTCGAGGAGACGTATGCGCTCGGGTATGCGGATGATCTCGTGGGCCTCCTCGCTGACGAACAGCAACTGGTCCGGTTCAAAGAACTGCTCTCTGTGTACGAGCAAGGTTCTGGGGCGGAAAATGACTGGGCGGAGAAGACGGCGGCTATCAGGGTGGGCTCTCTTAAGTCCTCTACGGCGATGCCGGTCTGGGATGGCCCGTCTGAATCGCAACTGTTTGGTCGTGAATCGACTATCCGCTACCTAGGCATCTTCCTCGGCACTCCCTCTGCTGTTGCGCGTGAATGGGAAAAGCGAACCACGGCCCGTGTTCGTGCGCGCTATGCCCAGTGGTCCCTGCGGGGGAATGCTCGTACCATCTTCGGGCGGAACATTGTCGTCCGAAACTCAGTCATGGCGGTTTGCTGGTACTTGATCACGAACCAATGCCCTCCGAATCTTGATGATTTGCTTGCTGCTTGGGAGCGTGAGACGTGGGCTTTTGTTGAACATCCTGGCGGCGCGCCGCTCCTCCAACCCCAGGGACGCGACTCACCCGTACATGCGGCTCCGCGAGCCCTTCTTGTCCAAGACTATCCCGAAGGGGGAGCTCGCTGCCTTGACATCGAATGTTTTACGCGCGCCCTATACATGCGCCATGTCCGCCGCCTCCTTGACCCTGTTGAGCAAGGTTGGAAGGGCATGGTCATGCACTGGCTTGATCGTCACTACGGATTCCTTCGTCAAGGCTACCGCCTACTACTCTCCGCCTGTGACTTCCTCGCCGTCCTTGATGACACTATCTCTCCCTTTTGGCAAAACGTCCTTGTCTCATGGGGTATGTTTGCCCCTCCACTGCCCCTCCCGGACGGCTCAGCCTCGTCTTCCACTCAAGACCTATCCACGGAGGCCCGCGCTCATGCCGCGGCCAGCCGTGACTTTGACTCGATCTGGGATGGAGGTGCACCACGCCCTGCCATCCCTCTGACGGGCTGGTCGCTACTTACAGTGGCTCTCGAACCACTTGCGTATAATCAGCTCATCTCTGGAGTGTGGGGCGCGCGTGTACGTGAGCCCACCCAGACGGCGGACGTTCTTCAGCGTGATCACTCTCGTGGATCTGCCACACTCACCCGTGTTAGCGCCGCACGCCGAGCTCGTGCGGCTATGGTCCTTCGGCGCTACCAGCAGGTTGCGAGCGCGGGGTTCACTCATGTAGCGCACCTCCTCATCGTTGACACGACACTTGGTCGGGTTCGCGTCCGACACTACTCTGAGCTTACTCAGCGGGGCCACCCTGTGTGTATGAGTTCCAAGCTGTACCAACATCTCATCGATGGATTCCCTACGGCCTGGTGGCAAGTACTGGACGAAGCATCGGTTCTGCTACGCTCTCTCCTCGCGACGCGTGCGCAGCCGTCACTGGGGGACCTGATACGACTGCTTCCCCCCCCGAGTGGCTCATGGGTACGCCTGCCTGATGACTCCGTGTGCCAAGTCGGGCTGGATGGGATACCAAAGGGTTCTTCGTTTGAAGTCACTCCCACTAATCGTCTCGTTGCGTCCACCCGCCCCATACCCCACAATGTCACCCGTTCCCAGATGTGCGAAGTCCTCGTCTGGAAGGAAGTCTGGACCCCCCACAACGCTGATGATGATGCGCAAGAGGAGCGACGTGTACAGAGAGGGGGGCGCGGACGCGCACACTCCGACCTTGTCTATGGTGGCCCGGTTGAGCTGCCTGGCTTATTGACTGGCCTCCCAACATTGGGATACCCCCCTGTTGATGTCAGCCGCTGGACACTTATGTACGCGCGTACGGATAGGCTGC
>CAJABS010000080.1 GCA_903938075.1 uncultured Chloroflexota bacterium
CAGCCACGCATGGCACTCCGCGCCACCATCCACCATGGCGACGGTCGTACCGAGCAACTGGACGCTCTCAACGATGTGGTGGTCGCCCGCGGTCGCCTGCCACGCGTCTTGCGACTTGATGTCGCCGTAGGGGAGAGTCATCTGGCAACCTACATCGCTGACGGCGTGATCGTCTCCTCGCCGACGGGCTCAACCGGCTACTCGTTCTCGGCCGGCGGCCCGATCCTTGAGCCAACGAGTCGCAATCTGATTGTGACGCCGATTGCCGCCTACCTCGCAACACTGCGCTCAGTGACTGTCTCGGCAACACAGACGGTGACCTGCACGGTCGTACAGGGCGAAGATGCGGTGATCTCTGTTGACGGGTGGATCGATTTGCCACTCAAGATTGGCGATCGTGTCTCCGTTACCGAAGCAGCGCAGCCAATCAACTTCGTCGAGCTGCAGGGCGCCGCCCCATTCTGGGATCTGGTCCGCCAGAAGGTCGACCTCCTCCCACGGTGAGTGCGCCGAAGGGTTCGCACATCCGTGAGCTTGGCGTGGCGGGCCTCGCAATCATTGACGCGGTACGCGTTGAATTCGGTCTTGGCCTCACGGTGCTCACCGGTGAGACTGGGGCAGGCAAATCACTCCTCGTTGACGCTCTCGCACTTGCGCGTGGGGGTCGTGGCGATTCAGGAGCGGTGCGCGCCGGATCTGACCGCCTCCGTGTCGACCTGCAGATCTCCGCGCAGGGCCGCGATCAGATCGCGGTTCGTGAGGTGTACGCAGAGGGGAGGTCCGTTGCCCGCATTGACGACGAGCTCGTAACGATTGGTCGCCTCGCCGGCGAGATCGGCCCCCTCGTTGATATTCACGGCCAACACGACCAGCAGCGTCTCGGTGATCCAGCACGACAGCGCGAGCTGCTCGATCGATGGTCAGAGGCTGAGGGGCATCGCGCAGAGGTTGCCAGCCTGATTCAGCAGCGCAGTGCTCTGCATGAAGAGCTGCAAGCGCTCGGGGGTGACGACTCGCGGCGCCTCGCCCTTCTCGAGGTTGCGCGCACAGAGCGAGACGACCTCGAAGCCGCCGAGATTCGCGAAGGGGAAGAGGCTGAACTCAAAGAGGAGCTGCGCCGCGCCTCAAACAGCGAGCGCATCTCTGCCCTCCATGACGAGCTGCGCGAGGCGTTGAACGAGGATCGCAGCGGCTTGCGCGCTCGCGCGGCAGCAGCCGAACGAATCGCGCGAGAGTTGGCACGCCTTGATGGTGACGCCACCGCCCTGCAGGAGCGGGTGAGCGCACTCTCTATTGAGATCGATGATCTCGGCCGTGAAGCGGCGGCCCTCACACCATTCGCGGGCGGTACGCGCAGCTTGGGTGAACTTGAAGACCGGTTGGCACTCCTCCTGGCGTTGCAGCGCCGCTTCCGCACTGATGAGGCGGGACTCCTCGTCGCGTTAGCGAGCGCACGCGAAGAGGTGGTGCGTCTTGACGGTGCAGAGGAGCGCCGAAGCGAGATCACGCAGCAGCTCTCGGTGCTCAATGCAGGCATCGGCGAGGCTGCTACGGCTCTACGAACTGTGCGCCGAGCGGGTGCTGCCACGCTGACCTCCGCGGTGAACGCGGCGCTGACGGCGCTCGAACTCCCCCCAACGTTTGCGATCCCACTGGCACCTCGCGGTGGCGGAGAGGGCGACCCAATCGTTGAGGGGCAGCCATGCGCCGTCGATCAGGGAGGCGGTGACGACGTTTCGTTCATGTTTGCCCCGAACGCAGGCGAACCGGCGGGACCGCTCGCCAAGATTGCCTCCGGTGGTGAGCTCAGTCGCGTCTCGCTCGCCATCGAGGAGGCGCTCAGCGACGCAAGTGAGGCGCGCACTCTTGTCTTTGATGAGATTGATGCCGGACTCGGAGGGCGGGCAGGGGAGACTCTCGGCCGGAGCCTGCGCCGCATCTCTGCGCAGCATCAAGTTCTCTGTGTCACGCACCTGCCGCAGGTAGCGGCGCAGGCAGATATCCATCTGCGAGTCTCTAAGCGCGAGGTGGATGGTCGGACCCTGACCCAGGTGCAGCGCCTCACCGATGAAGAGCGAGTCACAGAGCTTGCCGCCATGCTGGCTGGCGAAGGGGCCGGCAGTGGTGCAACCGCCGCCGCTAACGAGCTCTTGGCCAACGCGCGTCGCGGCCGTTGATGCCCACGGCGTCACGGAACGAGATTGATCGTCTGATTGACTCCTGCATCCTTTATCTCGGAGTAGAGCGAAACCTCGCCCCGCGCACCCTTGCCGCCTACCGTGGGGACTATCAATCGTTTGCGGAGTCACTCGGCACGAGCGGTGCCTGGAAGAGCTCAGCTAAAGCGGCGCAGGAGTGGATCGCCCAGCCTGGCAACGCTCTCTCCACGATGCGCCGGCGGGCTGCAGCCCTGCGCGTCCTCTACCGATTCGCTGAGGGTGAAGGGATCATCGCGCGCTCGATCAGTGACGAGATCGATCTGCCGCGATCACGCCGCACCCTGCCAACGGTGCTGGGCGTAGAAGAGGTTGAACGCCTACTGACGGCGCTTGGGACTCCAGTTGACGAGAGTGACCTGGCGCGCGCAAATGCACATCGCAACCGCGCACTTGGCGAGCTGCTCTACGGATCAGGTGGCCGCGTCAGTGAGATCGTCGATCTGGACTTGGACTCCGTGGATCTTGACGATGGCTCAGTGAGGCTCTTCGGTAAGGGTCGACGGGAGCGCATCGTGCCAATTGGCGAGCCAGCGCTAGATGCGATCCAGGTCTACCTTGGCCACTGGCGTGCCGTCCATCAGCAGGCGTCGAGCCGGGCAAGTGGATCCACGCCCGAGCCGAAAGCGCTCCTCGTATCACGCGGTGGCGTGCGGCTTCGGCGGGAGTCAGCCTGGTCGGCGATTCGCACGGCGGCCGTCGCGGCAAACCTTGGGCGCGAGATCCATCCCCATACGCTGCGCCACTCGTTTGCAACACACCTCCTCGACGGTGGCGCTGACCTGCGCGTGGTGCAGGAGCTTCTTGGGCACGCCGACATCGCAACGACCCAGCTCTACACCCACCTCCTCGGGAGCCACGTGCGTGATTCGTATCGGAAGGCCCACCCAAGGGCCTAGGCAGCCCGCGAGGCGGTAGGATTCGGGTGTGAATTTTGCGACTCGAGCCCACCGTCTCCAGCAGGTGCTCGCGCATCTGCAGGCAGTCGGCCGTCAGCAGGTGGCCCGCCTCGGTCTCGTCACCCCCGTTGGTGCCGAGGGCGACGCGCACCTTCGCGCCTTACGTGCCACGCCGCGGGCACGTCGTGCCTTTGCCGCCGCGCACCCCGCCGACCAGGCCTCTGCAACGCGTACCGCTGCCAGCCTTCGTCGCCTCGGCGCCAAGAGCGATGATCAACTTGCAGCGCTTCTGCACGACCTGCCGAAGGGGCAGGTCGGCCTTCTACCTCGAGTGATTCATGTGCTGGAGGGTTCGCCAGTGAGCGGACGGGCACGCGGCCCGCTGGCCCGTTCACGGCAGACGCTCCGCCTCCATGCATCGGTTGCGCCGAAGCTCGCTGACAAGCTCGGCGCTCCGAGGGGCACCATTACGATCCTTCAGGAGCTGGCGCGTCAAGAGTCGCGCACCACATCTCGAGGGAGGGCCACTGGCATTGACGCGCGCGTTCGCCTCCTCCTCGATATTGATAGTGGCGTAGCGCGATGAGCGTTCGCGGTATTGCAGAGGGTTTTGAACTCCCTGATCCATCGGTCCCCGATATCGAGGGTGTGATCTTTCGCAGAGAGCAGGGGGGACTCTTTGGGCGAACCCGCTCGTATGTGGCGCTGGGGGAGTTCAGCGGCCCCTACGGCCTCCTCCTTGCCCTCATCGAGCGTGATGAGTTGGATGTACGTCGTGTGCCACTCGCCGGGTTCGCTGATGAGTTCCTGCGTTACTTTGCTGAGATTCCCGACGATCGCCTAGAGACACTCTCATCGTTTGTTTCGGTCGCTGCGCAGCTTATTGTGCTGAAGAGCCGAGCGCTGCTGCCACGCCCGATCGCGGCGGCACCAGACCTCATCAATGATCTCGACGTTGAAGATGAGGCCGATACGCTACGCATTCGACTCCTGCGCTACCGAGTCTTCCGCGATGCGGCGCGGGTCCTCGGCGATCGCCTGATGCAGCCGCTCTGGTATCGCGAGCCGCCGACGCGCCAGCTCCCCGGCCCAAAGGCGGTCGCGGTCGAGCCGATCGTGCCAACGAAGTCAGACCCAAAGCGTCTCTCCCGCGCCATGGTGCGCATCGCCCTGCGGCGGAAGCCGCTCGCCGCCCTCTCTGCCGCCCCGGTTGGAATGAAGGTCTCGATTAGCGACCGACTCTCTGCGATCCGCGAGGCGGTCCGCCTCAGCGGCGTGGCGGGGGTGGACCTTGAGACGCTTCTTGGAGATCGGCAAGACCGGTCATTCATCGCTGTGACATTCTTGGCCCTCTTGGAGCTCTCCAAGCGGCGAGAGGTCGAGGTGCGTCAAGATGCGCTGTGGGGACCAATCACAATTCTGCAGGGGGTGAGTGAATGAGCGACGAGGGACAAAGCGTAGCCGCAGCGCCATGGGTGGCCACGGTCGAAGATCTTGAGGCGCTCCTCTTTGTCGTTGACCGTCCGATCACTCGGCGAGAGGCGGCGAAACTCCTGGAGGCATCGAAGAGCGACCTTGATCGCCTCGTCACTGCACTCACGGCAAACCTCGCGCAGCGCGGTATCACCCTGATTACGCACGGCGACGAGCTGCAGCTCGCCAGCGGCGCAGAGCAGGCCCGAGCAGTGCTCGCGTGGGTTGGCACCGGGGGCTCTGACCTCACGGCAGCCCCGCTAGAGACGCTCGCAGTTATCGCCTATCGCCAACCAGTCACCAAGGGTGGCATCGAAGAGATCCGCGGCGTTGACGCAGACTACGCACTCCGCGTGCTCCTTGAGCGAGGGCTCATCGAAGAGGCGGGACGCCTCGAGACGGCCGGCCGCCCGATTCGCTACGCGACAACGCTCGAGTTCCTCCGTCGATTCGGACTCGGATCGCTCGCTGATCTCCCCGCGCTTGAAGGAGACGCCGAAGCGCTTCGCCACCTTGAACTGCGCAGCGAGGCCCCAGACTCTTCAGCAGCGCGTAGCGATGAAGCTCTCGCAGAATCCGAAGAGTCCAACGCCCCAACTACCCCTGCGCAAGAGGATGCCGCAACTGACTGATCTGATTCGCGTCAACGTTCTCGTTGCGGAACGCTCTGGCCTCTCCCGACGTGGTGCCGACACGGCCATCGCCGGTAACCGTGTCACGACTGCGGGGCGAGCCGTAGCACTAGGGGAGCGACTCGATGCGCTCGCCCCACTTGAGTTAGACGGGAACGTGCTCGTGGCTAAACCTCGTCTATCGACAGAGACGGGCGACGCTTTGGGTGGCGCAGAGGTGTTCGCTTGGTATAAACCGGTGGGCGTTACGACCACGCACGCCGATCCCTACGCAACGGTGACCTTGCCCCAAGCGCTGACCCCAACACTTGGTGCTGAACGTGCAGCGCGCATGCTTTCAATCGGGCGACTCGATCGCGAGAGCGAAGGGCTGCTGCTGCTGACCGAAGAGCGACGTGTTGTTTCGCCACTTGCGCACCCACGTGCCGGACTGCGCCGAGCCTATGCAGCGGCAACAAAGGCCATGGTTGGCGAGGCTGAGTTCCAGCGGCTGCGCGCCGGCATTCGCCTGACCGATGGCTGGGCGCACGCCATTGAGGCACGAGGCGTGCACCGCGACGATGACCTTCCAGAGGATGTTCGTGGTGGCGACATGGATCCAGGCCAATGGAGCTTCATCTCAATTGGCGAGGGGCGACACCACGAGGTGCGCCGTCTGTATGGCGCAATCAGCCACCCGGTGCTCCGCCTGATTCGAGTCGGCTATGGGCCAGTGCGCCTGGGCGGACTTACCTCAGGTGAACTACGGCTCATTACTGAATCTGAGCGAGCAGAGCTGATGTGTGCCCTGGCTGCAGCGCCAAAGAGCAAGTCGCGACCGGCCGCACCTGCGAGCAGATAATGCGGATCGCCATCGACGGCCCAGCCTCAAGTGGAAAGAGCAGCGTCGGCCGACTCGTAGCGGAGGAGCTCGGCTTCGGTTTCCTTGACACAGGTTTGCTCTATCGAGCGATTACTCGTCGAGCGATCGATCTCGGCTGGTTCCCTGTGCCGACCACGGCGGCTGAGGTTGCTGGCGTTGCGTACGATCAAGTACGCCGCGACCTCACGGAGCTGGCCTCTGCGACCGATGCGCAGGGGAGTGGGCTGAGTTTCACGATCGTCGTTGATGGCACACCCCTCTCGGATGCGCAACTTGAAGCGGCAGACGTCGAGCTGTTCGTTCCGGCGGTCGCATCAATTGAGAGTGTGCGTGATGCCCTCCGCGCTGTTCAGCGAAGCGTGGCGACCCGTGGAGGGTCGGTGCTTGCCGGTCGTGATATTGGCACCGTGGTACTCCCTGACGCCGAGTGCAAGATTTTCCTTGACGCGACAGCGGAGGCGCGAGCCTCTCGACGAGCGACGCAGCGCGGCTACGCGGTCGGCTCTGCAGAGCATCAAGCGATCCTCGCCAGCCTCATCGCGCGCGATGCAGAGGATCGAGCTCGCCCTGTGGCGCCACTGATTGCGGCGACGGATGCGATCACGATTTACACCGATGAGATTGCGCTCACCGACGTGGTCAAGCAGGTCGTGGCAGAGGCGCGCAGGGTCGCACGATGACGTCGGAGCGCATCCCGCTCGGCATGCGCCTCTCAGAGCGCTTCGGCCGCTGGGCAATGCAGCGCTTGGCGGGCGAGATCGTGGTGAGTGGTCTTGATCGCATCCCTGCAACTGGGCCTGTACTGCTCGCTTCAAACCACATCTCGTGGGTTGATCCGGTCCTTCTCGCCTGCTGGCTCACCCCAGCGACCGGTCGCCCAATGACCTGGATGGGGAAAGCGGAGGCGATGCGCTGGCCGCTGGTCGGCTGGTTCCTACGGGTGAATGGTGTCTTTGGGGTTCGGCGTGGGGCCGCCGATCTCGAGGCGTTCCGTCTGGCTGAGCGCATCCTCAGCGAGGGGCGCATCCTCGGGATCTACCCAGAGGGGACACGCTCGCCTGACGGCATCCTGCGCCCCTTTCGCGATGGGGCCGCCCTCCTCGCGCTGCGCAGCGGTGTCCCAGTCCTGCCAGTCGCGGTCACGGGCACGGACGGTCTATGGCGGAAGGGCTCGCTGATCCCTCGTCGCGTCCCTCGCGTCACGCTGACGATTGGGGAGCCGGTGGTGATTCCACGCGGCGAGGGGGCACGGCCCGAGCTTGCCGCGGTGAGCGGTGCCATCCACGACGCCGTCGCAGCCCTCCTTCCCGAGGCGAATCGGCCCTAGGGGCGGGGTGGGCGATAATGCCCGCATGGGAAGTGTCGAGAACATTGTCATCGCGAAGCGAACAGGCGTCTGCTATGGCGTCCGTGAGGCCATTGATAAGGCCAAGATCGCCCGCGCCTCTGGAAAAGAGACCCACACCCTAGGGCATGTCGTACACAACGAGGGGCTGATCGCCGACCTCCGCGCCCGCGGTATTGAGAATGTTGACCACCTTGATGAGGTCGCTTCGGGGACCGCCGTCGTGATTCGCGCGCATGGAGTGACCCCTGAGGTTCTCGGTCGCGCAGCAGAGCGTGGGCTCGAAGTAATCGACGGCACCTGCACCTGGGTGACGCAAGAGCATCGTGAACTTGCGCGGCTGGTAGAGGAGGGGTACGAGATCGTTCTCCTCGGCACGCCGAATCACCCGGAGGTCGTTGGGCTGCTTGGGTTCGCCCCCAACGCCATCCTCGTCGACGAAGAGGAGGACTGGGCCACCATTCCGCGTCGCAAGCGCATGGCCCTGATTACCCAATCCACCCAACCGCCATGGAAGTTTGAGCGCCTGGCGGCCTTCCTTGTTTCGCGCTGCCACGAGCTGAAGGTCATCAACACAGTCTGCCCGGTCACGATTCGACGCCAGGAGGACACCATCGCCGCTGCCCGAGAGGTGCAGCTCATGATCGTTGTCGGCGGCACACGAAGCGCCAACACGAAGGAGCTCACGCGCCTCTGTGAAATCAGCGGCACGCGCGCCGTGCAGATTGAATCTGCGCAGGGGCTGACCGATCCAAGTCTGTTTGACGGCGTTCATACCGTTGGCATCACTGGCGGAACGAGCACCCCCATTGAAGACCTTGAGCGCGTCGCACTCAGGATTGCCGAACTCGGTGGCACCGACAGCGTTCGCACGAATGCGGCTTCCATTGCTCGAGCGGCGCTCGAAGCCGCTGCCACGCCGCAATACCGCACCACATCAATTACTAGCGGTACACCAGCATGAGTGAAGACGAGGTAGAGGTCGAAGTCGAATCCTTGCCGCGCCGGCTCCCACTGGTGGCGCTGGTCGGGCGACCAAACGTCGGGAAGAGCACCCTCTTCAATCGTTTCGTTGGCGAGCGACGTGCGGTCGTTGAAGATCGTGCCGGCACCACTCGCGATCGCTTGATCGGCATCGTTGAGTGGAATGGGATGCGCTTCCGTGTGGTCGACACAGGGGGCATGCAGCCCGCGGTCGGCGATCCGATTGAGATTGGGGTCCAGGACCAGGCACGTATTGCGGTTGATGCTGCCGACCTGATCCTGCTCCTCGTTGACGCTGCAACTGGCCCGAACCCTGGCGACGCCGAGGTGGCGCAACTGCTGCGCCGCAGCGGTAAGCCGATCATCCTTGTCGCGAACAAAGCCGACAACATTGAACGCGATCGCGCCGCTCAGGAGTTCTCCATTCTCGGATTTGACCGACTCCACACAGTGAGCGCACAGCATGGCATCGGCTCTGGTGACCTTCTTGACGTCATCGTTGAGCGACTAGAAGCACTCCCTGAAGATGCGGGCGCCGCCTACGTGGAGGGCGAGGTGACCGTAGCGATTGTTGGTCGACCGAACGTTGGTAAGTCAAGCCTCCTTAACAAGCTGATTGGCAGTGAGCGAACGGTGGTGAGCGCAGTGGCCGGCACGACGCGCGATGCTATTGACGAGACGCTACTGCACGCAGGACGCCAGATCACCCTCGTGGACACGGCAGGCATTCGTAAGCGCGGCAAGGTTGCCTCTGGCCCTTCGGCAGACAAGTGGGCCACGGTGCGCTCGGTGCGTGCCCTTGATCGTGCCGAGGTGGCCCTGCTGCTCATTGACGCGTCGACGGGCTTGCAGGCCCACGATCTGCATATCGCAGGCTCCGTGA
>CAJABS010000081.1 GCA_903938075.1 uncultured Chloroflexota bacterium
CCAGAGCGCTGCTCGCGATGCGGATGGTCACCAGTGAGCGACCCCGCTGCACGCCTGCAAGAGATTCGCGCCGCCATCGACACCATTGACGACCAACTGCTGACGCTGCTCGCCGCACGTACCGAGCTCGCCCTTGAGGCAGGAAGAGCGAAGGCGGCACTCGGGCGCGCGGTGCAGGACCCAGAGCGTGAGGCAGCACTCCTCGCACGCGTTGCCGCGCGCGGTGCGGGTGCCCTTACTCCTGAGGATCTGGTGGAGTTGTGGACGCTGCTGATGGCGGCGACGCGTCGGGCGGAGTCTCAGCGCTAAATCCTGCGCAGCGCATCACCGGCAGACGCGGGTAACGCGGAAAACGCTGATCTGTATCGGAGAGCCCACAGCGCACAAAGTGCGACCCGCGACCGCTCACGACGAGCCGCGCATGGATGCAGATGGAACAGAGGCCGCTACTCATGAGGCGCAGTGTGGCGCAGAGTCAGCGATTGGGGTGTGGCGGAGGGGGAGGGATTCGAACCCCCGCAGACCGTTACCAGCCTGGGCTGTTTTCAAGACAGCTCCGTTCAACCACTCCGGCACCCCTCCACGAGGGAGTGTATCGGATCGGCCGCTAGCTCTTGGTTGGCGGCGCGAGGTGCGTGCGCCCACCCAGGTATGGGTGCAGCGCGGCGGGGAGCTTCACGCTGCCGTCGGGCTGCGCACCATGTTCGAGGAGTGCGGCGAGGACTCGCGGCACTGCGAGCCCTGAGCCGTTCAACGTATGTACGAGTTCTGGCTTCTCACCCTGCGCGGTGCGATAGCGAATCGCCATGCGGCGCGCCTGGTAGTCGCCAAAGTTGGAGCAGCTCGACACCTCGAGCCAGCGCTTCGAACCTGGTGCCCACACCTCAAGGTCGTACTTGCGCATCTGCACGAAGCCCATGTCACCCGTTGCCATCAGCAGCACGCGATACGGCAGCTCGAGGCGCTGTAGCAGCGTTTCGGCGCGGGCGGTAAGCCACTCAAGTGCAGCGGCCGATTCAGCTGGTCGTTCAAAGCTGACCATCTCCACTTTGTCGAACTGGTGCAGGCGCAGAATGCCGCGCGTCTCGCGGCCAGCGGCGCCCGCCTCGCGACGGAAGCATGGCGTGTAGGCGGCGTAGCGAATCGGTAGCTGCGCACCGTCAAGGATCTCGTCACGGTGCAGGTTCGTCACCGGCACCTCGGCGGTTGGCGCCAAATAGAAGCCATCGCGACCGACCACGTACATCTGGTCTTCCTTGTCGGGAATCTGCCCCGTGCCGCGTGCCGACGCCTCGTTGATCAGGATCGGTGGCCAGATCTCGGTGAAGCCGTTCTCACGCACATGGGTGTCGAGGAACAAGTTGATCAGCGCGCGAATCAGCGCAGCGCCATCGGCGCGGTACGCCGGGAAGGCGGCACCCGCCACCTTCGCGCCGCGCTCCAGATCAAAGATGCCGAGTCGCTCCGCGACCACATCGTGCTCTGGCGCTGCTGCAGTGGCTGGATCTTCGCCCTTTGTGCCGATTGCAGGGTGCCCCGCAGGTGCCCAGGTACGAATCGTGGTGTTCGCCTCGGCGCCGCCAACCGGAATGTCTTCGTCGGGTGGGTTTGGAATACGGAGCAACAGGTCTTCGAGCTGTGCCTCGGCGGCGGCGAGCTCTTTCTCGAGCGTCTCCATCTCGGTGGCGACCTTCTGGGAATCAGCCTTGAGCGCGAGGACCTTTGGATCAGTAGCAGGAACGGCTGGCTTCCCGCCGAGCAGTGCACCAACCTCGGCAGAGAGGCGCTTGCGCTCGGTGCGCAGGGCGTCAACGCGTTGCGAGAGATCGCGACGCGCGGCGTCTGCAGCGAGCGCAGCGTCAACAACCTTCGGGTCTTCGCGCTTGGCGATCGCGCCCGCGCGGAGTCGGTCGGCGTCGTCGCGGAGTCGCTGTGTACCCACACTCATGCGTTTACCCCCTGTACCGCTGCAGCATCGCGCAGCCTGGTAAGGATAAGGGTGCGATCGATCGCTGCGAGCAGCCAGCCCGCGCGTGGGCCGTTCGTTCGCCCGAGGAAAGCAGCGTAGAGCGAGGCGAAGGCGCGCACCGGCTGCAAGCCCGCCTCTTTGGCGGCACTAAAGATGAGCGCCTGCCAGGCATCGCCGCTGCCTAGGGCGTTGGCGTCGGCGGCGATCGCGGCTTCAATCTGTGGGGCGAGAGCGCCAAGCCAGGCGCGCTCCTCAGCGCTCAGTGCCGCAACGGCTTCGGCCGGTAGTTCTGGGCGCACCGCGATGCGCGCCTCTTCTGGCGCGTAATCACGCAGCCAGTTGGTGACGGCGGTGATGCGCTCATTCAGCTCAGCCGATTCGGCCGCGGTGAGTGGGCTCCCCTTCTCTGCCGCGGCGCGCTCAGCAACGTTCATGCCTGGGAGCTGCAGTAAGAGGGAGAGCTGACCGAATGCTGGGCGCCACGCGGCGGCAACCTCTTTCGCCGCCTCGGCGGTGCTGTCGGCGATCTGGCTAAAGAATTGCAGTCGCTCGTGATCGGGCGGCAGTTCGCCACGCACCGTCTTGCCTGCGGTAGCGGCGCTGATGCGGTCGTACTCATCGTGCAGGCGCGGAATCGCGTCGCTGCCAGCCGGATCAAAGTCGATCGCGTGGTTCGGACGTGGGCGCAGGAAGAGGAAGCGCAACACCTCGGGCGGAATGGACTCGGAGATGGAGTGCACCGCAGCGCCGAGCCCCTTGGAGGTCGACATCTTCTTACCGCCAACGTTGAGGAACTCGTACATCACGTTGATCGGCGGCTCACGGTCAAAGACTTCGCGCGAGATCGCCTCGCTGCGATCGCGCGATCCGCCCTTGGTGCCGAGGTCTTTGCCGCACCCTTCAATGGTGACGCCCATCAGCGACCACTTCGCCGCCCACTCCACGTTGAACGGCATCTTGGCCTTGCCGCCGAACGGTGCGAGTCGCCCCTCATGGCCGCAGCCCTGTGCCCACTTCACGTAGTCCGG
>CAJABS010000082.1 GCA_903938075.1 uncultured Chloroflexota bacterium
CACCTTGGAACGCCTGCGTGGCGATCGCGAGCGCTTCTACCGCCCAGGCATTCATCTGCGCAGTACGCGCAGCCCCGGCTCGCTCGCCGACGAGGCGATCGCACTCCTACGGGCTTCTACGCAAGCTGTCCGCCCGCTCGTTAATGCCGAGACCGTTTCTGGTCGCTGGCTCGTAGGTGATGGGATCGCCGTTGATGCGTTGCGTGCCCTGCTTGCCGAGCGCGGCCTCTCGCGCATGGTGCTCGCCACCGAGCCGAATGCGGCGCGCGCCTTTGCCAACGGCTTGCGCGATGCGCTGACTGCCGCTGGCATCACCGTGATTCCGCTCGACCTGCCGAGTGGTGAGGCGGCGAAGGAGCTCCACGAGATTGGTGCCGCCGCACAGCGACTCGCCAACGCTGGCATTGAGCGTCGCGATCTGATCGTTGCCGTTGGTGGCGGTGCACTCACTGATGCTGCTGGCCTTCTTGCCGCCCTCTATCTGCGCGGCGTCGATTGGATCGCCGTACCCACCACACTCGCCGCACAGGTTGACGCCTCACTCGGTGGCAAGACCGGTGTCGATCTTCCAGAGGGGAAGAATCTCGTTGGTGCCTTCCATCAGCCTAAAGCGGTGATTGCCGATCTTGCGGCGCTGCGCACCCTCCCCGTTCGAGAACTGATCGCCGCATCTGCCGAAGCGGTGAAGATTGCCCTCCTCGGCGATGCGCGACTCTTCACGGTGCTCGAAGAAGCCGCCCCTCGACTGGTGGCTGGTGATCCAACACTGCACGACGACGGCACTCTCGCCGAGATCGTGGAGCGCGCCGGTTGGTGGAAGTGCCGCGTGGTTGCCGCCGACGAACGCGAGTCAGGCGAGCGCATGAGCCTCAACCTTGGTCACACTCTCGGGCACGCCCTTGAGCAGGCGGCCGGATACCAGAACCTGTTGCACGGTGAAGCGGTCGGCTACGGCCTGCGCGCCGCACTCCAGATCGGCGTAGAGCTTGGCGTGACGCCCGCGGCACTCGCCGAACGTGGCACCGCGCTGCTCAATGCCCTCGGCCTCGGTGTTGCCCCGCGCACGGAAACCGTCGCTGCACTGCTCGCCGCGGCGAGTCGTGACAAGAAGGTTGCCGAGGCGAAGATTCGCTGGGTGCTGGCGAGTGACGAAGGGTACGTTATTCGCAACGATGTTCCTGCTAGCCTCGTAGAGCGCGCAGCGGCCGCCATGTTGGCCGGCGTCAAGTAAGGGGGAGCCATGGCGGAGATCTCAAAGCGCATTGAGCTGGCAGCGATGAGCCCACGAACCCGCACCCACGCCGCTGGCGATGGGCTCCTCATGCTGAGTGGTCCGAACCTGAACCTACTCGGTGAGCGCGAGCCAGAGACCTACGGCACCACCACCCTCGCCGAGATTGAAGCGTCGGTAGCAACCGCGGCGGCAGCCGCCGGGCTACACCTTGTTGATGCGGTGCAGTCAAATCATGAGGGCGAGCTGATCGACCGCCTACACGTTCGCGACTTCTCGTGGCTGATCATCAATCCTGGTGGTCTCACCCACACCAGCATCAGCCTGCGTGACGCACTCCTCGCCGTGGAGCGACCCTTCGCCGAGGTGCATCTCAGTGATCCAGCAACGCGAGAGCCGTTCCGCAGCGTGAACTTCGTTGAGGATCTTGCCGCCGTCACCGTGCGTGGCTACGGTGCCACCGGCTACCTGCGCGCGGTTGCCCTGATCGCCGAACTGCAGAGTGCGGCGCGCAGCGCGGATGGTCACCAGTGAGCGACCCCGCTGCACGCCTACAAGAGATTCGCGCCGCGATCGACACCATCGACGACCAGCTGCTGACGCTGCTCGCTGCACGAACCGAGCTCGCCCTTGAAGCGGGTGACGCGAAGGCGGCACTCGGGCGCGCGGTGCAGGACCCAGAGCGCGAGGCAGCACTCCTTGCACGCGTTGCCGCGCGCGGTGCGGGTGCCCTTACTCCTGAGGATCTGGTGGAGTTGTGGACGCTGCTGATGGCGGCGACGCGTCGGGCGGAGTCTCAGCGCTAAATCCTGCGCAGCGCATCACCGGCAGACGC
>CAJABS010000083.1 GCA_903938075.1 uncultured Chloroflexota bacterium
AAGGCGAATCGGATAGCGCTTGAAGACGCCGGCATCATCGAGCGCCACCGCCATGTTGAGTGCGGTCTGTCCTCCGAGGCCAGCGAGTAGCCCCTCCGGCTTCTCTCGTTCAATGATGCGCTCGATCACCTCGACGGTGAGTGGCTCGAGATAGACAACATCGGCGACCGATGGGTCGGTCATGATCGTCGCCGGGTTGGAGTTCACCAGAATTGTGCGAATCCCTTCGGCGCGGAGTGCGCGACACGCTTGGGTTCCCGCGTAGTCAAACTCGGCCGCCTGGCCAATTACAACTGGCCCTGAGCCAATGATCAGAACGCTTGCTGGCTTCCCGCTCATCGCGCACTCCGATCAATCGCAGTCATGAAGCGATCAAACACTGGCGTAGCGTCGAGTGGGCCAGGTGAACCTTCGGGGTGATACTGCACCGTCTCGATGGGTAGCTCGCGGTGTCGCAGCCCCTCAACGGAGCCGTCATTCAGGTTGATCTGGCTCACCTCGAAGCCAGAGTCCGCAGGGAGTGTGCCGCCGACCACCTCAACTTCGTGATTCTGCGCCGTTACATACACACGGCCACTCGGTAGGTCGCGCACCGGATGATTCGCACCGTGATGGCCGAACGCGAGACGCTTCGTCTCGGCACCGGCGGCGCGCGCCACAATCTGATGCCCGAGGCAGATGCCGAGCAGCGGTCGCCCCGTGGCGATGATCTCGCGCGCCAGTGCAACGGGCCCAGTGAGTCGCGCCGGGTCCCCAGGGCCAGGCGAGAGCACCACACCGACCGGTCCCCCATCCAAGAGGTCGTGACTCGAAGTGTTGTGTGGGTGTACGCGCACGCGCAGGCCGCGTGATCGCAGCGCACGAACGATGTTGGATTTGAGTCCGAAGTCCACGACCACGACGAGCGGCTCGTTGGCATCGCCGTAGGTCTCGACGCGCGTCGGTGAGACCTGGGCGACAAAGTCTTCGTTCTCCCACGGGGTGATCAGCTTGGTGGCGGCAACGGCGGCCTCGAAGTCGCTCTCCCACGGCGCAGAGATGCGGGCGCGCTGCGCACCCGTCTCGCGCAAGCGTCGTGCAAGGCTGCGCGTCTCAACGCCAGCAATCGCTGGCACGTTGTGTGCGCGCAGCAGTGCGGCAAGTTGCGCAGCGTCGTCACTGATCGCAGCGGTGGCGTGCGCAACCACGAGTCCGCGCAGCCATGGGCGGGTGCTCTGGTCGTCGGCGATCAGCCGGCCGTAATTGCCGATGAGCGGATAGGTCATCAGCACGACCTGACCGGCGTAGCTCGGATCGGTGCAGATCTCTTGGTAGCCAGATTGACTGGTGTTCATCACGAGATCGCCACCCGAGGCGATTGGTGCGCCCCACGAGACGCCAGGGAAGACGCTGCCATCTTCAAGGGTGAGGAGTGCCGGGCCATGATCGCCGATGCGCGCGTCAACAACAGAGGCAGGCTCTGGGAGTGGAATAAGGGAGCGGCGATAGGGTGCGAGGCTTCGAATTGCGCGCTCGTTCACCTGTACTCCTCTCCGGCCTCACAGGGCCATCTGCGATCTCTCTGGATCGTCTCGAAAGGAACGCCAGTCTTCACTGGTGAGCCGGGTGGGATTCGAACCCACGACCTAGTGATTAAGAGTCACTTGCTCTACCGCTGAGCTACCGGCCCACGCGGAAGAATAGAGGAGCGGGGCGTAGCGTGCTACGGGGCTACCGGTGCGCGGCCGCTCCCTCGGTAACAAGGGCATCCAGCACCGCGGAGAGTCGAGCTGCCAAGGCCGCATGGCCGGCCGCATTCGGGTGGAACGGGATCTCGCCATCCCTCCCCCACTGGTACGGCTCGGGGTCACAGAGGCGATGGCCGAGGAAGGCGTCGGCAAGGTCGGCGACGCGCAGTCGCGGGTCGTTGACGGTGGTGATCGCCCCACGAACGCGGTCGGCGATGTCAGTTCCCCACTCAGCGAGCACCGCAAGGTCGGCGTCAGAGATGCTGTCTCCTGGCGCGCGGAGGGCGGTGCATGCGTCGAGGCCGGGGGTGCCCGCCGCAGGGAGCGAGTCGGCGTACATGACCACGATGACGACAGCGTTCGGCGCCTTGGCCAGCACCGTGCGGTAGAGGCGCACCAGGGTGCCGCTCAGGGCCGCCGCTTGGGGCTTCATGCGTTCACCCGCGGCAACGCAGGCCGCGGCATCTTCGGTACGGCAGGCGGCGAAGACCTCGGAGAAGCCAGCGTCGTTCCCGCCGATGCCAAGCATGACGATGTCGGTCTCGGCGCTGAGCGCTTGCACCTGCAGCATCTCGCCCGCGCGCATGCGGCGATCCACCAGATCGGCCACCACGGCGCCGCTGCACGAGACGTGGGTCAGCGAGAGGCGCATGTTGGTTGGCATCAAGAGGCGCGGCCACGCTGGTCCACGGGCGCAGACGCTTGGCGCACCAAGCACCTGCAGCGTGCCGCGATCAAACGGGAGCGCCGCCGACGCGTAGCTGTCACCAAGAACAACAAGGTTCAACGTTGGCAGCGAAGCATCGTTCGGGCCGACCAGCATTGGCGCAGGGATCTGCGCGTCGAAGCGCAGTGCCGGTCCACCAACGCCACCGAGCGCGGCAACGATGAGGCCAGCGAGGGCACCCGCAGCCAAACGCTTACGCATCGGGCGACTCGCTGATCCCAAAGAGTGCGGTGATTGAGCCAGTCAGTGGCTGTGTTCCCGCAACGATCTGCTCGGCACGCGTGGTGAGCGCGCCACTCGCCGTTGCCTCGCGTACCTGCGCGTCGACATGTGATTCGGCGGCGGCAACAAGGTGCGCCTCAACGCGGCGAATGCGGCCGCGCACGCCGCGGCCCGCGCCCAGCTCATC